>JAUSDJ010000007.1 GCA_030650795.1 Actinomycetota bacterium | reverse complement strand
AGAGTTTTCTATGATTGAAGCAGTCCGACACTACACGCACCTGGCCCATCACGTGGATGACCAAGGTGGAGCGGAATACTACAGTCGCGATGATGCCAATATGCTTCTTGCAATAGCGACGGCACTGATCTCATCTACCGTAGCGCGTATGCCCCAGTGATTCGGGATTTTTTAACGGGATTCCAAATCTTCGCTAATCTTTGTCGAGAAGTTTCGCCGGTGAAACTTCTAAAGTGAGGCCCTTTGAAAAGTCTCCTCCGGGTAATATTTCCGTGAATAGCGTCATGCACGCTCACTCCGGCGTCATGGGCCAGTTGCGATACCGTGTAGGTGCTCATCGCACACCTCCTTTTCCTCACCCGGCGCAGCAGGAAAGCTGCTTCACGTCCTTATTGAACGTTTGCGCCGCGAGCTTCAACCCTTCGACCATCGTCAGGTACGGGAATAACTGGTCGGCCAGCTCCTGCACGGTCATCCGGTTACGAATCGCCAGCACGGCCGTCTGGATCAGCTCGCCCGCTTCCGGCGCGACCGCCTGCACACCGATCAGTCGTCCACTGCCTTCTTCAACCACCAGCTTGATGAAGCCGCGTGTGTCGAAGTTGGCGAGCGCACGCGGCACGTTGTCCAGCGTGAGGGTGCGGCTATCGGTTTCGATGCCGTCATGGTGCGCTTCCGCTTCGCTGTAGCCCACGGTGGCCACCTGCGGATCGGTGAACACCACGGCCGGCATCGCGGTCAGATTCAAAGCCGCGTCGCCGCCGGTCATGTTGATCGCGGCACGGGTGCCGGCCGCTGCCGCCACATAGACGAACTGCGGCTGGTCGGTACAGTCGCCGGCGGCGTAGATGTGTTCCACGCTGGTACGCATGCCCGAGTCGATGACGATCGCGCCTTGCGGGTTGAGCGCGACGCCTGCCGCGTCCAGCGCCAGGCTGGGCGTGTTGGGCGAGCGGCCGGTGGCAATCAGCAGTTCGTCGGCGCGTAGTTCACCGTGCGCCGTGGTGAGTACGAATTCGCCGTCCACATGGGCAACCTGGCTGGCCTGGGTGTGTTCCAGCACCTCGATACCCTCGGCACGAAACGCGGCCGTGACGGCTTCGCCGATGGCCGGGTCTTCGCGGAAGAACAGTGTGCTGCGCGCCAGGATCGTCACCTTGCTACCGAGTCGGGCGAACGCCTGCGCCAGTTCCAGCGCCACCACCGACGAGCCGATCACGGCCAGGCGCTCGGGGATTGTCTCGCTGACCAGTGCTTCGGTGGAAGTCCAATAAGGCGTGTCATTCAAGCCAGGAATCGGCGGCACGGCCGGACTTGCGCCGGTGGCGATGAGGCAGCGGTCGAACGCCACCACACGCTCGCCGCCGTCATCGAGTTGCACGACCAGGCTGCGGCCGTCCTTGAAGCGGGCATCGCCATGCAGCACGGTGATGGCGGGATTGCCGTCCAGGATGCTTTCATACTTGGCATGGCGCAGTTCATCGACGCGGGCCTGCTGTTGAGCCAGCAGCGCCGTGCGCTGGATGGCCGGAGCAACCGCCTGGATGCCGTTGTCGAACGGGCTTTCGCGGCGCAAATGGGCAATATGGGCGGCGCGGATCATGATCTTGGACGGCACGCAACCAATGTTGACGCAGGTGCCGCCGATAGTGCAGCGCTCGATCAGCGTGACGCGCGCGCCTTGCTCGACAGCCTTTAGCGCTGCCGCCATCGCGGCCCCGCCGCTGCCGATCACGGCGACATGGAGTTTGTCACCGTCCGCGCCAGTCCTGCCCTCACTGCCCAGCCATTCGCGCATCTTGCCGAGCAATCCGCCACCCGCCGGAGCCACGGGCGCATCGGCGAGCGTGGCCCGATAACCCGTTTTTGCCAAAGCGGCGGCCACGCCGAGAGTCAGCGCATCGGGCGACGTGCCGGCGTCAATGTTCAGTCTGGCGCTGCCCCTGGGGTAGGACACTTCCGCCGAGTGCACGCCGGGGACTTTCTCAAGGGCGTCCTTGACGTGAACCGCGCACGAGTCGCAGGTCATGCCGGTGATGTTGAGAGTGGTCATACCATCGTTCCTTTTCTGTGTTGGCCGTCGGCTCACGCCGTCAGCCTTGTTTCGCGGGGAGTTCGCAGCCGTCTGGCCCACAGCGGCGATGTGCCGGTGACACAAAGTCCCAGATGGACACGCCGATCATCAAGGCCAGGCCGACGTACATCAGATTCGCCGTCCACCAGTTGCCCAGGAGCCAGACCGTGGCCGCGAACACGATGGCCGGGAAGCAGGCAGCGCAGCCCATCGCGGAAACGATGCTGCCGAGCGCGCCGGTTTTATCGGCAATGCGTGTCATCAGTCCCATGATGTGGCTCCCGGTTCAGTGGCTTACTGCTTGAGGGTGGACGGATAGCCGGCGTCTTCGGTGGCCTTGGTCAGCTTCTGCACGTTGGTCTTGGCGTTGTCAAAAGTGACGACGGCCTCGCGCTTCTCGAAACCCACATCGACCTTGCTGACGCCCTCGACCTTGGAAATCGCTTTCTTGACCGTGATCGGGCAGGCGGCGCACGTCATGCCGGGAACCGCCAGCGTGACGGTCTGGGTGGCGGCCCACACCGGGGCAACGACAGCGGCGAGTACGAGGGAGGCAAATAGCTTGTTCATGGTGAACTCCTGGTTAATAGAAAAAAGGAACGACATAGGGAAATCCAAGCGCGACCAAGACCAGCACGGCCACGATCCAGAAAATCAGCTTGTAGGTGGTGCGCACCTGCGGGATCGCGCAGACCTCGCCCGGCTTGCAGGCTTGCGCCGGACGGAAAATGCGCCTCCAGGCAAAAAACAACGCCACCAGCGCCGCGCCGATGAACAACGGGCGGTAGGGTTCCAGCACTGTCAGGTTGCCGATCCAGGCACCGGAGAAGCCCAGGGCGACCAGTACCAGCGGCCCCAGGCAGCAGGTCGATGCCAGGATGGCGGCCAGCCCGCCGGCGAAGAGCGCGCCGCGCCCGTTTTGCGATTCCGACATACGTTGCCCTTTTGAATTTGGATTGGATAGCGTAAGCTTACTTCCGTACTCATGTACGGAGTCAAGCGATATGCAAAATATTTTTGAGAATCTAACCATTGGCGTTTTTGCCAGAGCGGCCGGGGTCAATGTGGAGACGATCCGCTTCTATCAGCGCAAGGGCTTGCTGCCGGAGCCGGACAAGCCTTACGGCAGCATCCGCCGCTATGGCGAGGCGGATGTGGTTCGGGTGAAATTCGTGAAGTCGGCCCAGCGGCTGGGGTTCAGCCTGGACGAGATCGCCGAGTTGTTGCGGCTCGACGATGGCACTCACTGCGAGGAAGCCAGCAGCCTGGCCGAGCACAAGCTTAAGGACGTGCGCGAGAAGATGGCCGACCTGGCGCGCATGGAAACCGTGCTGTCTGAACTGGTGTGCGCCTGCCACTCGCGGCAGGGGAATGTTTCCTGTCCGCTGATTGCGTCGCTACAGGGCAGAACAAGCCTGGTAGGATCGGCTATGCCTTAGCGTGCTTTATTTTCCGTCTTCTGCGACACCTCTAAATTGGACGGAAACGCTACAAAACTAGCGACAAGCAACGGCGCGGAATTTTCGGCGGTTCCGGCTTACAACCCCAGACACGGCTTTTTGCCAGTCGGTAGTGAAACACAGGGCAGCAACTGAAAGCACCTGATCGAAACTGCTGTCGGCGAACGGCAAGGCGAGCGCATCGGCCAGTAGGTAGGTTGAGCGAGCATCGCGGTTACGAGCAAATGAGAGGGAATCCGCATCGAGATCGATCCCGGGGACTGTCATACCAGGCATCGTAGTCGGCGGGACTCAAAATCGGATCGCGTCGTCTCAATCGACCGAATGACCTAACCCAGAGCCTGTTCCAGATCCGCAATCAAATCCTCAACATCCTCCAAGCCGACCGACAGACGCAGCATGGCGTCCGAGATGCCGCGACGGGCACGCTCTTCCGTCGTTAATCCGTGATGCGTGGTAGTGCACGGCTGGGTGACCAAGCTTTCCGCACCCCCAAGGCTGGGTGCCAAGGCGAAGAGCTTCAACCGGTCAGCGACGCGTGTGGCGTCTTCTCCGTTGCCGGCAACCTCGATCGTCAACATGCCGCCGAATCCGTACATTTGGTCTTTGGCCAGCGCATGCCCCGGAAACTCGGGCAGACCGGGAAAGTAGACCCGGCTAACCTTGGGGTGGCGGTCCATGGCTTCGGCGATGCGCTGGGCCGACTCGTTTTGTTGGCGCACGCGCACGACCAAGGTACGCAGGCTACGGGCGAGTAGTGATGCGGTGGCCGGGGCGATCATCGAGCCGAGATTCTTGCGCCAGTTCCATACCGGCATCAGCAATTCCTTCGATCCCATCAAGACGCCAGCGGTGAGGTCGCTGTGTCCGCCGAGATACTTGGTGGCGCTATGCACGACGAAATCAGCACCAAGCTCCAGTGGGCGTTGGTTGACCGGTGAAGCGAAGGTGTTGTCGATTGCGACAAGGGCACCGTAGGCATGCGCCTTCGCCGAAATGGCCCGAATGTCGAGCAATTCGAGAGTCGGATTCGTGGGCGTCTCAAAAAATACCAGCTTCGCGCCAGCGGCCAGCAAAGCGTCCAGTTGATCCAGTTCGCGGCCAAGAATCAAATCGGTCTTGATCCCCAGCAACGGCAACTGGCTGGCCAGCAGTTCCAGGGTTCCACCGTAAGCATCACCGATGCAGACAATGCCCTCACGCCCATGCGTCAGGAACAAGGCTGTCTCGGCGGCCATCCCGGAGCAAAAGGACCAGGCCATTTCCGCGCCTTCAAGACTGGCGAGAGTTTCTTCGATGGCAAAGATCGATGGGTTCAGACCGTAGCGCGTATAGAGGCTCCCCGGCTTGCGACCGTCAACGACATCGAGCAGGTCTGCCGTCGATTTGAACGCAAAGGTGGTGGTGTCGTACACCGGAAGGTGCGGACTGCCATGTGCATCCTTGAAACTGTGGCCGTGAATGGTGCGCGTGGACAAGCCGGGCTTGCTGCTTTCAGTCATTTGAGTCTCCTGGTTATTCTTGCTGCGGTTTCAGACGGCACGATGCCCAACTCGGGGGGTTTTAGAACGAGATTACTTTGTCGCTATCGATGACCCATTCCGCCAGCGCCGGCATGGTGGATTTCTCGGCGCCCTCGAAATACGGCTGGTTCTTGTAGATGCCGCAGCGCGCCATGCAGGTTCCGCACACCTTGACGGTCACGCCACGGGCGATCAGGGTTTTGAGCATCTGGGACAGGTCTTGATCGTAGCCTTCAGGTGGGCGGCAGGCGTCACGCGCCAGGTCGACCGCATCGTTCATTAAAAATAGGCGGACTTCGCTACCGGCATCGACCAGTTTGTCGGCCAGACGCAATCCGTTCCAGGTCACGTCGGTGGAGTCGTAGGGTTCGCGATTGAAGATGATTAATATTTTCATGAGGGCTCCCTATGGAGTTGAATCAACGCCTAGCCAGCAGGCCGAAGTGAAACGGGCAACAACTTTGCAAATCAACTGATTCAATGGCGCGGAATCCGGCCTCGGCCATCCACATCCGGCACTGTTCGGGCGTCGGGCGAATCTCCAGCGACGGGCCGCGAGGGGTCTGAATGTCGCTACGCCAATGGATCACCGAAAGCGCGCCACCGTCTTGCAAGGTCCGGTAGGCTTCGCGCAACAAGGCCACTGGTTGCTCCAGGTGCAGCAGGTTGAAAATCATGGCATGCGCCTGTGAACCCGTAGCCACACCTGTTCCGTGTGCAACAAAGTCGCGCACCTCGGCCTGAATGTTAGGCAGATTGAGAGTGGCGGCCTTTTGGCGCACTATTTCAACCATTTTCGGCTCAATATCCAAGGCGATAACCTGCCCCGTCGTGCGTCGGGCGGCAGATACCGTAAAGGAACCGTATCCGCAACCGAACTCGATGACATTTCCGTCGACCACCGACTCTATTAGCCGGTCAACGGCAATCTCAGCCTCAAAGAAACTCGCCCAGTAGGCTTCGTCGGGCATGCCGCTTTCGCGTCCCTTCATGTTCATGATTTGCCTTGCTCCACCGGAAGCCCTGCCGCCTGCCATTCACTGACGCCATCGAGAATCTTGCGCACCCTATATCCTTTCGCAGCAAGCAACGCCACGGCCTCGTCGGAAAGCAGGCAAAACGGGCCTCGGCAGTACGCGACGATCTCGATGTCTGACGGCAACTCAGCGAGCCGCTGCTCGATTTCGGCCATCGGCATCGAGCGGGCGAACGGCAGGTGAGCCGTTTCGTATTCCGTTGGAGGACGCACATCGATGACAAATATTTCGCCGCGCCGGGCCTGTTCCAGCAGTACCTCGCGACTGACTGCGGAGAGCTTCGCCGGATCGGCTACCATCTGCCCCAGGGCCATCTTCAGCTCCAGCAGGTGCTCTTCGGCGACCTGGCGCAGACTCACCCACAGAGCCGCGACATCGCTGCCGGCCAGTTGATAGATGATGTATTTGCCCTCACGCCGAAAAGTCACGAGGCGTGCTTCCTTCAGCACTTTCAGATGGGAGCTGGTGAGCTTGATGTCGGCCGACAATTCGCTCGCCAGCGTTTCAACGGTCTTTTCGCCTTGCGCCAATAGTTCCAGCAGCTCCAGCCGTTTCGGACTGGAAACCGCTTTGCCGATGCGGGCAACCTGCTCGTAGAGGAGGTCTTTTATCATTCGTTTGTCCATAAACGACATTCTAACGATTATACGAATGTAAGGCGGAATGTTTTTGTTTCGTGATTGAATCCAGGAAACGCCGACATCTACGACGCCAACTGATTCAGATGACGGCTAGTGGCACGACTGCTTGTCCTACCCAATGAGTCTGGTCGAATTTTGCCGTGGGCCGCTTAACGTGCTTTATTTTCCGAATTCTGAGACGACCCCATGACGCCATGTTTGTGGGGATGTACATGGGCACCGTCACCATTCCACTGGAAATCGTGTGCGTGTTGATGGTGCACGTCGTGGGTATGCTGCAGCGCCTCACGGCGACCGCACCCGAATCGAAGTAGACTTCAATTTGTCAATAAATCCAATGTAATCAATAGCTTAGTTCACTTTTTGCCGCGAATTACATGAATCCCGGCCGACCCTCATCAAGCCTACATATCGCCTCTGGCAGCGCCAAAATTAATACATCGCAGCGCTGCGGCGTGAACTCTGGTAAAGAGTCAAAGGGCCAGGTCCCGTAGGATTGATTTGTCTCGTCGGGCCCAGCAGACTCACTCTGCCAAGCACTTAATGCCGAATACACCAGCTTCAATTCCGGCAGATCAAAA
>JAUSDJ010000006.1 GCA_030650795.1 Actinomycetota bacterium | reverse complement strand
ATGCCGCGGTTGCGGATCGTTCGCCGCACCCCCAGAAAAATATTTGCGGGTCGGAAATCGCAAGTGCGATTGCCGACCCTCAAATATTTGTCTGGGTGTGCGGCGAACGATCCGCAACCGCGGCATTGGAGCCACGCCTGTCCCAAGGAATAGTGGCGAGGGTCAAGACGTCAACCCAAACGACAACAGGCTGCATTTCTGATGAGCCGCACGTCAATTCCCCTTTCGGCTAGATGCCTGTCGAAACCATGGAATCCTCCGGTACCAAGACAAAGAGATGGGGATGGAATCTCTTCCATCCCCATCTCTTCCACTTCAGTTCGGTCGCCCGAACCTCGTGGTGCTACAACTTCGGTGCTGGCTTCACGATCTTGCCCGTGGCAACATCGATCAAAGGACCACAGGTTGGCTTGAGGTCAGGAATGAGCTGGCCACCCTTGGCCGTCATGTACCAACCGCACTGCGCCGGGTCACCGTCTGGGGTCAGACCTGGCTTGTAACTGATCGGGATCGGCAGCAGGCCCCCACCAGTGATGTTGGTTTGGTTGCGCAACTGATCGATGACGCCCTGTCGGGTCGGGCACCTGCCAGCCAACTTGAGTCCCTTGATCATGGTGTCAGCTGAGACGAAGCCATTCGGGGTAGAGGAACCGTAGGGATTCAATCCGGCAGCCTTCATGCCGTTGACATAAGTGCGCAGGCCAGGACGTCCCGGAACCCCAGGCGCAACAGTGCCGAAGGTGGAGCCGATCGCACCTTCAAGTGCGGCCGGAGTCTTAGCTACGGTGGCGGGATCGGACAGACCAGCGACCAGAACGCCCTTCATCGAGACGTTCTGCTGCTTGAAGGCCTGCAGCACCGAGACGCTGCCGTCCACGAGCAGGATCAGATTAGCGCCGTCGGCACCGGAGTTCTTCGTCTTCAGCGCAGTTGAGGTTGCGTCATAGGCTCCAATCGGTGCATCAGCGATGCGGGGCGCATTGGTAAGCCCAACAAGTGGCGCTGTCGCAATGAAGGCGGCACCAGCGGCGTTGGCTCCCGGGGAGTTGTGATTGATGACAATGACCGAGGTCACCCCAAGGTCCTTGAGCTTCTGTGCAGCGCCGAGTCCACCAATAGTCGGTGCAAATGCACCGGTGGCGCCGAAGGCATTGCGGTCAGTTGTCTGTGCTGGCAGGTTGGTCAATCCGATTACGGGAACGTTTTTGAGCTTCAAGAATGGAAACATCGTGTCGGCAGTTGTCGCCTCGAGAAGTCCGAAGTTTCCATCCTGGTCGATGGCCTTAGAAGCAACGCCAGATTGCACGGCGCCACTTGCCTGATCGTCGTAGCTGGTAACCACGATCTTGCGGCCGTTGATGCCGCCTGCCGCGTTCTGCTGGTCAAAGCGGAGTTTGGCCGCCTCATAGAAGCCTGCGAAGGTGTTAGCCGAACTACCCGTTCGAGGAGTGATAACCCCGATCTTGATCTGCGCGTTGTCAATGCCCGGAGCGGCGGGACAGGCGACTGGCTTTGGCGCAGGCGTTGGCGCTGCATGCGCAGCGTTGGCCGCCATGGCGAGCACCATCGCGGCGCTCAGGCTGGTGGCGGCAAAAGCCGCTTTGCGAGAAACGGACATTCCTTCTCCTTAAAGAAGTTGAACGCGGCACCATGCCGAATCCATCTGGGCGTGAATGTTGCACAGATCACATCCAGAGTTGCGTCATGGTAGGGCGACTGGATACACCCGTATAGATGGAGATAGAACTCCGTGATCAAATCGTTATACGACGTATAGTTTTTTGGTTGTATGTGGGCCTATGTCGGAAAGATTCCAGCACAAGATCTCAGGATCTAAGCCCCAGTTCGCGCCATTTTGTGGTCGATATCAAGGTGAAGGGCGCCACTTAATAGCGATTTTGCCCACGGCAGATTGAAGGCCTGACTGCTGCCGAGGCGCGGACTGAAGACCGACCGCATCCGACGAACCCCAGTTCGCCATCTGAATGATCCCGCCTCCGCCAATGCTCCTGGACGCACCGCGACCGGCCAAGCAACAGTGCCCGACAGAGTTATGTGAGATTCGGCAATTCGGTTGTCGGTCATCTCTATACGGCGTATGGTCACAAATCTCCGGATTGGCCTAGGTCAATACCGGTGTCCAATTCACGCGCAGCGATCGTTGCGCACATCGACCAAGTGGGGACGCATATGAGTGAGCGGATGCCCGGCTTCGGTGGTCCAGCGTTGAGCAGGCTAGTTACGCCGTTCTACGAAGCCGCCGGCCAAGGTCGGTTGGTTATCCAGCAGTGTGATGACTGCGGCTACCACCGACATGTACCAACAGATATTTGCTACAACTGCCTTTCCTGGAAATGGCATTGGGATGACACCCTGCCGGGCACTGGATTCGTCTACACCTACTCATGGGTCGATCGTGCGATCAATGAGACATTGAACAATGGCAAGCCCTACGACTACGCAGTGGTCGAGCTGGACGGCACCACGGGCGGCCCGATTCGCCTACTGACCAACATCTTCGGAGTGGACAAGAGCACCCTGGTTGTTGGCTTGAAGGTGAAGGCCGCCTTTGATCCAGTAGCCGGCAAGTACGCAGGAGCGGGCGGCGGCTATGGCCCAGCAGGTGCAGCATCGGAGGCAACTGATGTTGGCCCGATCGCCCTGGTCGTATTCGAACCAATTGAAGGAGCTGCAGCATGAGCGCTGATTGGCTGAATGGAAAGGCCGCAATCGTCGGCATCGGTCACACCGCTTACGGCAAGAGAGGAGAGTTCGCCGATCGCGGCACCTACTCCCTGGTGATCGAGGCAGTGCTGAAGGCATGCGAAGACGCAGGTATCAGCGCCAAGGACATCGATGGCTGGTCCTCGTACTCCAATGATCCCAACCAGGGCGGCATGCTCTCGGCGATGCTGGGCTGTGATCGTCTGCGCTTCACAGCAATGGGTTGGGGCGGCGGTGGCGGAGCCATGGGTGGCGCGTACATGTATGCAGCGATGGCGGTTGCCACCGGCCAGGCTGACGTGGTCTGCGTCGTGCGTGGCGCGACCATGCCCGGCGCTGCACGTTTCGGCGGCATGGGTCGAGTTGGCGAAGGCCCACCGCACGGCATGATGAGTCCAGGTAACTCCTTTGCTCTTGCAGCACGACGTCACATGGCGCTGTTCGGTACGACTGAGGATCACTTTGGTGAGATCACGATCAATGCTCGTCGCAATGCGCACAACAATCCGTTCGCGCGCTTCCGCGATGAGATCACCATGGAAGATCATCACAACTCGCAAATGATCTGCGACCCGCTTCGCAAGATGGACTTCTGCATGGAGTCCGACTTCGGCACAGCGGTCATCATCACGTCGATGGATCGCGCCAAGGACCTCAAGCAGGAGCCGGTCTCGCTGCTGTCGATGGCCATGGGCGGACCTCCTCGCTGGGGCGATGCTTGGTTCGGTCAAGCAGCAAGCGATTCATCGGGCATGGGCAGCCCCGTTGGTGGTCACATGACAGATGACATGGACTACGTCACCGGTGGTTACCGAACTCTGGCCGTGGATCTCTACAACAAGGCTGGGCTTGGCCCAGACGATGTTGACGTCGCACTGCTGTATGACCACTTCACACCGATGGTCATCATGGCGATCGAGGACTTCCAGTTCTGCAAGAAGGGCGAGGGCGGCCCGTTCGTTGCCGAGGGAAATATCCGACGCGAAGGCAAGATCCCGGTCAACACGCACGGCGGAAACCTCGCTGAGGTGTACGCGCACGGCATGACGCATGTCATTGAAGGTGTGCGTCAGATCCGTGGAGTCGCTGCCAACCAGATTGCCGACACCGAGGTTGTCTTAATCGCCGCTGGCGCTTCAATGGCACCAACGGGCGCGATCCTGCTCGGCAAGGCGTAACTGCTCAAACGCTTCGCTGTGAAGGGGCTGTCGGTATTGAAGTGGTCCCCGATTGTTGGACTGACTTGGTAAGACCTTAAGCCGCGAGGGCCTGGGTCCGGTATTGCACCGGGCTCAGGTCCTTGAGTTTTGTGGAGATGCGCTCGTGGTTGTACCAATGGACGTACTCGTGCACCGCGGCGGTGAGGTCTTCAATGCTGGCGTAGTGGTCGTGGTTGAACATCTCTTCCTTGAGGTGACCGAAGAAGTTCTCCATGACGGCGTTGTCCAGGCAGGTGGCCTTGCGAGACATCGACTGCACGGCGCCGCTCTGTTGAAGCAGCGTGCGCCAGGTTAGGTGCTGGTATTGGAATCCCTGGTCAGAGTGAACGAGGGGATGCTGCCCGTCGGGCAAGGTCGCGATTGCCTTTCGCAACGCAGTGGTGGTCAGCTCCAAGGACGGTGATGGCCCGCACGTATAGGCCACGATCGAGTGATCGAACAGGTCCATGATCGGGGACAGGTAGATCTTGCGGTCCCCGATGCGGAACTCGGTAACGTCGGTGACCCATTTGCGGTTCGGGGCCGTGGCGGTGAAGTTCCGATCCAGCACGTTGGGGGCTGTTCGTCCGACCTGTCCTCGATAGGAGTCATAGCGCCGCTTGCGGCGCACCTTGGATGCCAAGCCGAGTTCGCGCATGGTCTTCAGCACGGTCTTCTTCGATACCCTCCAGCCATCACGCATCAACACTGCGCGCACGCGCCGATAGCCATACCTGCGGTTGGATGCCTGGAACGCCGGTGATCGCAGCCTTCAACTCCGCTCGCGGGTCAGGCTGGCCAGCCTTGGCCTGGTGATAGAAGAACGTCGAACGGGCAATACCGGCCACATCCAGCAGCACGGCAAGTCGATGATCAGCCTTGAGAGATCACCGCAGCAACCTTCACTGCGGTTCGTGCTCGCTCAAGGCCTGCAGTTTTCCCAGCAACGCCACCTGCGCCCGCAGCCGTTCGTTCTCCGCGCGCAACGCAGTTCATTCATCGGTGTTCTCACCGGACAACTCAGGCGTTGGCTGTTGTTCGCGGGTCTTTGGCCGCAACCCATCAGGACCATCACGGCGAAACGCCCGAACCCAGTTCTCTAGCAACTTCGGCGATGAAAGCCCCGCCTGGGCGGCCAGGGCCGGCATCGATTCCTCACCGGCAAGCAGTTGCTGGACCAGGTCCAGTTTGAATTCAAACGAGTACCGGGACTTGGTCGGTTTGGTCACCAGCGCTCCTGCCCCTCGAACACGCCAGCGGTGATACAGGCGCCGAACCGGGTTCCGGGCCACGCCCAGCAGCCGCGCGGTCGCCTCTTCCGCCAGGCCTTGCTCAAACCACGCTACTGCCGCCAGCCGCTGAGCGACCGTCAACGAACTATCCGCACGCTTAGAACTGCTCCCCAAAAGTCAGAACCGAAATTCTCAGTCCAACTTTCGGGGAGCAGTTCACTATCGGCAGCCCCTTCATCATTTCCACGTAACCCCTCTTGCGTCTGAAGTAAGGATCGTGAATACGGCCAAACGCGAAGCCGGGGCGAAAACCAAGGCAGAGCAATCTGGCAACTGGGAGGCAGATCACACTGCCTAAGCCCTAGCATCTGAGACCAAGAACCGCCACAATTTGCCTCCCGCCCTATCCGCGCCCGGATAAGGGCGTGCCGTTGAAAGGAACACTCGATGCCAGTCGCCCCCGGTGCCCGCCTCCGCAATGACGCCTCTGCCTGTGAGGTTGTAGTCGTCAAGGCCCCCACCCAAGCTGGTGAACTCTCATGCGCAGGTGTCGTCATGTCGACTGAAGCACGCACGGGCACTCCAACAGTTGGAGCTGGCGAAGCCGTCGCCCTTGGCAAGCGCTACAGCAATGACGAAACTGGCATTGAGGTGCTGTGCGTCGCGCCAGGCGAAGGCCCATTGACTTTCGAAGGTATTGAGCTCACTCAGAAGCAGGCGACTGCTCTGCCCGCCTCTGATTAACCTTTTCTTACTTCGAGAAGCGTCTGGCTCAGGCCGGGCGCTTCTCGATTTTGGCTCCAGATCTCGGGCGGCGATAGCTGCCCCGCTAGGCAGTGTGGACAGGTCGCTAGCAAGCGCTCGTACGAAAGAGGTCCCCGTGGCGATGCCACGGGGACCTCTTTCGTACTACCTGCTTACGCGTCTGCCTACGCGTGCGCAGCTTCGTAACGAGTGCGGTACTCGTCCTTGGAGGTGGTGGAGGTGTCAACATCCTTTGCCAGTGAACGCAGAGCGCCTACAGTGGTTTGCTCCTTGGGTGTGAACTGGAACGGATCCCAACTGAAGAAGTTCGCGACGTTCTCGTGGGTAATCATGTCGATATCCTTGTCGCTGCAGCCTGCCGCGGTGAGTTCCTTGTACAGAAGCTCTGGCGAGTTTGGCCAGGTGCAGTCTGAGTGCGGGTAGTCACACTCCCAACCGATGGTGTGGGTGCCGTAGCGCTCGCGAGTGATGAGTGCCGTTGGCTCGGTGATGAAGCACGCCATGAAGTTGTCCTTCCAGACCTCTGTCGGCGTCTTGCCCTTCGGCAGTGAATCAAGGTGCGTCCAGGAGTGGTTGACCATGTGACGGTCCATCCGGTCGAGCAGGAACGGAATCCAGCCCAGGCCACCCTCGGACATCGCGAACTTGATGTCCGGAATGCGCTTGAGCACGCCACTGGTCATAAGGTCAGTGCAAGCGATCGTGGAAACCAGCGGGGCCAGAATGATGAGGTCATCTGGCAGCGCGTTGGCATAGCGAGTGACCAATCCGAAACCGCCGCCGATGTGCATGCTGGCGACCATGTTGGTGTCGACAAGTGCCTTGAAGACCGGATCCCAGTGGCCGCTGGCAAAGTCCGGCTGGCCGATTCCGTAGGGGGTCTCTGGCAAGGTGATCGAACGGCAGCCGACGCCCTTGGCCGCAAGGCGATGGATCTCCTTGACCGACTCATCAATGTCGAAGAACGGGATGATGCCCATTGGGATGAAACGACCCGGGTAGGCAGCGCACAGATCGTCGAGCAGGAAGTCGTTGTATGCCCTGATTGCTGCGAGCGACAACTTGCGGTCCGGAAGGGCGGCGAGGTGGGTGCCAGCGAATCCCGGGAAGGTCGGGAAGTTCATGCCGGCGAGCACACCATTGACATTCATGTCGTGAACGCGCTGATCGATGTCGTAGGTGCCGGGGCGCATCTCGGCGAGCCCGGTCGGATCGAAGCCCCAATCCTTCTTGGGCCACGAGACGACAGCGCTCAGGCCAGGGCTGCCGACGGAAACTCCCTGGAAGATCCAGGCGTCGACTTTGGGGTTGTCAGGATGCTTGACGAGCTTTGGCGCATCGTCCTTCATGCTGGCAGGGAAGTGCGCTGCAAAGGTGTCCGCTGGCTCGATGATGTGATCATCGATGCTCAGCAGAATCATGTCGTCAATGTTCATGTGCTCCACTCTCCGTTATTTATCGCAAGGCTTTCGATAAGGAGAATCTGCCGTACTCGCGGCATGTTGAACAGGGACCTTGGTCCCGGAAAAATGCAGGGCACCCCACACGTCCGTCGCATTCCACTGCGTGAACGCCGCCTTGAGGAGTCCGCTTCGGATCCTCGAACGTGCGCCCTACCAGCGTCTACCTTTGCGCCGCCTCAAAGCGCGCCCGGTACTCGTTCCTGGATGTCTCGGCGGTGTCCACGTCTGCCGCATGCGACCGCAGTGCCCCGACAGTGGCCTGAGCCTTGGGAGTGTGCTTGAAGGGATCCCAGTTGAAGAAGCGCGCGACATTCTCGTGAGTGATCATGTCGATCTCCTTGTCGGTGCATCCCTCGGCCGTGAGTTCGGCAAGGAGCACTTCGGGTGAGAAAGGCCATGTGCAGTCCGAGTGCGGGTAGTCGCATTCCCAGCCGATGGTCTCCACCCCAATGCGATTCCTGTTGGCCATGCCGCTGGGCTCGGTGATGAAACAAGCCATGAAGTTGTGCTTCCAAACGTCTGTGGCTGTCTTCCCGGCTGGCAGGCAGTCAAGGCCGGTCCAGACCTGATTGCTGATATGGCGTTCGATGCGATCCAGGAGGAAGGAGACCCAGCCGATGCCACCTTCACTGATGGCGAACTTCACCTCGGGGAATCGCTGCACGACGCCGCCGAGCAGGATGTCGTTGCAGCAGATCATCGAGACGGACGCGGCCAGCACGATCAGGTCGTCGATGCGCGCGGTCTCGGGACGCTTCAGGAGACCAAATCCGCCGCCGATGTGCATTGAAGCGACCATGTCGGTGTCCACGAGGGCCTTGAAGATCGGATCCCAGTGACCGCTTGCGAAGTCGGGATAGCCGACGCCATAGGGCGTTTCGGGCAAGGAGATCGACCGGCACCCGACAGCTTTCGCGGCTAGCCGGTGAATCTCCTTGACGGACTCCTCGATATCGAAGAAGGGGATGATTCCTAAAGGAATGAACCGGCCGGGATAGGCGCCACAGAGGTCGTCGAGCAGGTAGTCGTTATAGGCGCGAATGGCTGCAAGCGACAGCTTGCGGTCTGGCAGGGAGGCGAGGTGAGTGCCGGCAAATCCGGGGAAAGTCGGGAAGTTCATGCCGGCCAGAACGCCATTGGCATTCATGTCGCGCACCCTTTGATGGATGTCATAGGTGCCTGGGCGCATCTCGGCCGTGGAGACCGGATCGATGGTCCATTCGCTCTTCGGCCACGAAACGACGGCGCTGAGGCCCGCGCTTCCCACAGGCACTCCCTGAAACACCCAGGCATCGACAGCAGGATTATCCGGGTGCTTGACGCGCTTGGGCGCGTCGGCCCGCATGCTGGCTGGGAAGTGCGTCTCGAATACGTCCTCGGGCTCGATGATGTGATCGTCGATGCTCACAAGGATCATGTCGTCAATGTTCATGCGCCACCACTCTCTGTTATGTCAGGTCGGCCGCTGGTGGCGAAACTACGGCCCGCACGCATCGTTCCGTAGGGACCTTGGTCCTCAGAGTCGTGACAGCACAAAGCCCGCCGAATTGAACTCGGCGGGCTTTGTGGAACAGCGTGAGTTAGACCGCTGCCGCCAAGAAGCGACGGCGGTACTCCTCCTTGGATGTGGTGGAGATGTCGACATCCTTGGCCAAGGAGCGCAGCGCGCCAACGGTGGCCTGAGCCTTGGGGACATGCTTGAACGGGTCCCACCCAAAGAAGTTCGAGACGTTCTCCCAGGTGATCATGTCGATTTCCTTGTCGCTGCAGCCTGCCGCGTTGAGTTCCTTGCTCAGGAGTTCAGGCGAGTAGGGCCAGGTGCAGTCGGAGTGGGGGTAGTCGCATTCCCAGGCGATGGTGTGGGTGCCGTAGCGCTCGCGGGTCAGCAGCGCAGTTGGCTCGGTGATGAAGCAGGCCAGGAAGTTGTCCTTCCATACCTCTGTCGGTGTCTTGCCCTTTGGCAGTGAATCAAGGTGCGTCCAGGAGTGGTTGACCATGTGACGGTCCATCCGGTCGAGCAGGAAGGGGATCCAGCCCAGGCCACCTTCAGACATTGCGAACTTGATGTCCGGGATGCGCTTGAGCAGGCCACTGGTCATGATGTCTGTGCAGGCAATCGTTGATACCAGCGGAGCCAGGATGATGATGTCATCCGGCAGTGTGGTTGCTGGGCGCGTGATCAATCCGAAGCCGCCGCCGATGTGCATGCTGGCGACCATGTTCGCGTCGACCATTGCCTTGAAGACCGGATCCCAGTGGCCGCTGGCGAAGTCCGGCTGGCCAATTCCGTAGGGGGTCTCTGGCACCGTGATGGACACGCAGCCCTTGGCAGCCAGACGTTGGATCTCCTTGACCGACTCCTCGATGCTGAAGAACGGGATGATGCCCATCGGGATGAAGCGACCCGGGTAGGCAGCGCACATCTCGTCCATCAGGAAGTCGTTGTAGGCCTTAATCGCCGCTAGGGCCAAGTCCTTGTCCGGCATTGCCGCGAGGTGCGTTCCGGCGAAGCCCGGGAAGGTTGGGAAGTTCATGCCGGCAAGGATGCCGTTGACATCCATGTCGCGTACCTTCTCATCGAGGTTGTAGGTGCCTGGACGCAACTCCGCCAGACTGCCGGGATCGAAACCCCACTCCTCCTTGGGCAATGAGACGACTGCTCCGAGACCACCGGTGAACGAGGTCGCGCCCTGGAACTCCCAGCGATCAAGTAGCGGGTTATCAGGATCCTTGACCAGCTTCGGTGCTTGATCCTTGTACTTTGCAGGCATGTGATTGTCGAATGTTGTGGGCGACTCGATGATGTGGTCATCGATGCTCAGCAGGATCATGTCGTTGATTTCCATGAAGTTCCTTTCCTCGGGAGGCGGGGCGTTAGGGTCTGACTTCGCCACACCGTAAGACTTTCGATGGGCCAGATCGGTGGGAATCCGATAAGTCCCATTTGGGGGAAACGCCCCCATGTGCAGAATCTAAGGAGTCAGCTATGGATCTTGACCTCGCTGGCCGACGGGCCCTGGTCACCGGCAGCAGCAGTGGTATCGGCGCCGGAATCGCCGCTGAACTCGCAGCCGAGGGTGCCCTCGTGGTGGTGCACGGACGCAACGAAGAGCGAGCCAACGCGGTGGCTGCGCGGATCACAGCCGCGGGTGGTCAGGCAGCGGTGGCAATCGGAGATCTCTCGACAAATGAGGGAGCGGCCGGCGTTGCCGAGCAAGCTCTCGCTGCTTTTGGTGGGATCGACATCCTGGTCAATAATGCTGGCGGAAGTTTCGACACCCCGGATCCGTCATTCTTCAGTGTTACTCCCGAAAACCTGGTCGCCACCTATGAGGCAAATACGGTCGCGGCTTTCCGACTGATTCAAGCCTTGGCACCGGCAATGCGCGATCGGGGTTGGGGTCGGGTCATCAACATCGCAACGGCGGCGGCTGTCACTCCCACTTCAGCACAGCCTGACTACGGCCCAGCCAAGGCCGCCATGGTCAACTTGTCACTTGGCCTGTCAAAGACATTGCGCATGACAGGTGTGACGGTCAATTGCGTATCGCCCGGCATGATCCGCACTGAGGGCTTGATGGAATTCCTGGGGAACTTCGCGCAGAAACGGGGCTGGGGCGATGACATTCCCAAGGCCGAGGAGTACTTCGTGAAGGGCACCGGCCAAACCGTTGGTCGTGTTGGCGAAGTGACAGACATCGCCTATGCAGTAGCGATGCTGGCCAGTCCTCGCGCTGACATCATCAACGGAACCAACTTCCACGTGGACGCAGGCATCTCGCCCGCAATCAACTAGGGCCTATTTCGCGGGGCGTGCACGAACCACCATCTCTTGGCCAATGCCAGCCACGAGCACGCCGTTGCTGTTATAGATATGCCCGATGTAGTGCCCGCGTCCGTGCGCCATTGATTGAGCGTGCCAGTCCATGAGGTGCCATTGATTCATGTCCGTGGCGCGGTAGAACCAGAGCGCATGATCCAAGCTGGCCGAGCGAGGGTTCTCTGGATACTCATCGAACTGCACAAGTCCGGTGAAGAAGTCCGAGACAAAGGTGAGCACGCATGCCTGAATCTGAGGATCATCCGGAAGTTGCGTTACTGCGCGAGTCCAGGTCTGGTCAGGCATCGGAGCACCTGGCTTGGGAGCAGCATTGATCAACTCAATGTCCGCACTCATCTGCAGTTCGCGGTGGGCTTGCGGTCCAGGTGTTGGGCTTAGGGCTGGCATCGTCAGTGCCTGCACGCTGGGCCCGTCCTCGGGAAATTGAAATGAGGCCGACATGTTGAAGATGACTTCGCCGGCTTGAGTCGCCACCACGCGCCTTGCGGAATACGACCGCCCATCGCGATCTCGGAACACCTCAAGTTCGATCGGCAATGCGCTACGACCCGCACGCAGAAAATATGCATGCAAGGAATGCGGTACCTGCTCGGGCGCGACTGTTCGGCAGGCGGCAAGCAATGACTGCGCAGCAACTTGACCTCCATAGAGGCCGGGGTGCGTCGTGTCCATGACCCGCGTGATGAAGTGATCCTCATCGATCTGGTCGATCGTCAGGATTTCCATGAGCGAGGGCATGCGGTCTCCATTGAGGTGAGCCAATTGACAGGTGCAATAACAAGGGGCCGACGGTATCCCGGTCGGCCCCTTGCGAGTGAACTTAGAAGCGCTGCGCGCCGTCCAGTCGGATGGTGTAGCCATTGAGGAAGTTGTTCTCAACGATCTGCATTGCCAACTGTGCGTACTCATCGGCCCGGCCCATGCGCTTGGGGTTCGGGATGAGTGAGGCGAAGCGCTCGTTGAGCTGCTCGAGCGGGGTGTCGCCGTAGGCGTAGGTGTGGAAGGTGCCGGGCGCGATGGTCATGATGCGGATGCCAGCTGGACCCATGTCGCGGGCGGCGGTCAGGGTCATGCCGATGACGCCACCCTTGGCTGCCGAGTAGGGCACCTGGCCGACCTGGCCTTCGAAGCCAGCAATCGATGCGGTGCCGATGCAGACACCGCGTTGGTTGTCGTCGTCGGCCTCGTTCTGGCTCATGACTGCAGCAGCGCGAGATATCACAGTGAAGTGACCGATCAGGAAGATCTCAACTGAGAAGCGGAAGGCATCCATGGCGATCGGTACGCCGTGACGGTCGACCATGCGCGAGGCACCGCCACCGGGGCCACCCATGCCACCGTGCACGGCAACGGCTACGCGAAGGGGTGCCATCTCCTGTGCTGCGTTGATGGCTTCGATGACGTTCTGCTCGTCAGTGATGTCGGTGCGGACGTACTGCACCGATGAACCAAGCTCCTTGGCAAGTGCGTTCGCACGATCGTCATGCAAGTCGGCGATGACGACCTTGGCTCCCTTGTCGACCAGGCGACGAACTGTTGCCTCGCCGAAGCCGCCGGCGCCGCCGGTGACGATGGCAGATGCGCCCTTGATGTCCATGAATCCTCCAGATATGGCAAAACTGTGGTTGTTGAGTCAGGAAATTATGTCCGTGCCGTTGGCCCGATGTAGGGGATACAAGAAAGTAGCCGGCAGAAAATACCCGCCGGCTACTTGCCTTGCACGTACTGAATCGGTGCAGTGAATCTGCAAGTTAGAAGCGCTGCGCGCCATCCAGTCGGATGGTGTAGCCGTTCAGGAAGTTGTTCTCGAAGATCTGCATTGCGAGCTGGCCGTACTCGTCAGCGTTACCCATGCGCTTGGGATTCGGGATGAGTGACGCAAAGCGCTCGTTGAGCTGCTCAATTGGGACATCTCCGTATGCGTACGTGTGGAAGGTGCCCGGAGCGATAGTCATGACGCGGATACCAGCTGGGCCAAGATCGCGAGCTGCGGTGAGGGTCATCCCGATGACGCCACCCTTGGCTGCGGAGTAGTCGGACTGGCCGACCTGACCCTCAAAGCCGGCGATGGAGGCAGTGCCGATGCAGACGCCACGCTGTCCGTCGGCGTCAGCTTCGTTCTGGCTCATGACCGCAGCAGCACGGCTGAGCACTGTGAAGTTGCCCACGAGGAAGATTTCAACGGTCTTACGGAAGGTTTCAACTGGGTACGTTTCACCGTTGCGACCAACCAGGCGCTTGCCCGCGGCTGGACCACCATGAACGGCCACTGCGAAGCGCAAAGGTGCCATCTCCTGAGCGGCATTGACGGCTTCGATTACGTTTTGCTCGTCAGTGATGTCGGTACGGACGTACTGGACTGCAGAGCCCAAATCCTTGGCAAGTGCGTTTGCGCGCTCGTCGTGCAAGTCGGCGATGACGACCTTGCTGCCAGCTGCTACGAGACGACGGACAGTTGCCTCGCCGAAGCCGCCGGCGCCGCCGGTGACGATGGCGGATGCGCCCTGGAACTCCATGAATCCTCCTGATTGGTGACCGATCACGCCCGAGAAATCGGGTCTGATGGGGGCTGCAGACCACCTGTCTGCGCCGAAAGCGAACTTTAGCGAATTGTCTACCTTGTTTACACGGATGCACCTATTATTCTAGTGTTTCCATTGCTCAGACAGGTCCAGCCGCGAGGCTGGCGCCATGTCGGGAGTATTCCCCTGGTGCTAATCCGGCGCCTATTGTCTTGTGAGGTATTTGTGACTGAAGCCGTCATCGTTAGCGCCGTTCGTACCCCCATCGGTACCGCTCGCAAGGGCACCCTGAGCGAGACCTCAGCTGAGGATCTGGCCACCTTCATCATCGGTGAGGCCATCAAGGCAGCAGGAATTGATGGCAATGATGTCGACGACGTGATTCTTGGCGAATCCGGATACGGCGGCGGCGACTTGGCCCGTTACGGCGCAGTTGCCAATGGGCTTCAGGATGTTGCGGGACAGGCGGTCAACCGCCACTGCGCATCAAGTCTTGCCGCTCTTGGCAGCGCTGCGGCCTCAATTAGGGCCGGCATGGAAGATGTCATCGTCGCCGGAGGCGTTCAGGCTTCTTCTGCTGGTCCCCGCACTGTGTTCCGCGTGCTGGGCACCGAGGATGAGTTCGAGACTCGGATGGCCCCGACCTTCCCCCATCGTTCAGACGCCACAGATGACGTGACCTTGTCCGTAGGCTGGAATGTCGCGCAGAAGAACGACATCTCACGCGAGGACATGGACAAGTGGGCCTGGCGTTCACACATGCGTGCTGCCAAGGCGATCGAGGATGGCAAGTTCCTCGACGAGATCCGTCCGATCATCGTGAAGACCAAGGACGGGTCCACCGTTGAGTTCGCGGTAGACGAGCACCCACGTGGCAGCTCGACTCTGGAGAAGATGGCCACTCTTAAGCCATTGCACCCTGAGATCGATGATTTCTCGATCACGGCCGGCAACTCCTCAGGCGTCAACGACGCAGCTTCGGCTGTCGTTGTCGTGAGCGACAGCTACGCCAAGGAGCACAAGCTCACTGCTCTGGCCACGGTCAAGGCATGGGCAGCAGCCGGGGTGGATCCAAAGTACACAGGCATGGGCGCACTGGCCGCAGCAGAGAAGGTGCTCAAGCGCGCGGGCATGACCGTTGATGACATTGATCTCTGGGAGATCAATGAGGCTTTCGCCTCGGTTCCCGTGGCGGCCTGCAAGGTGATGGGCATCGATGAGGAGAAGGTGAACATCTACGGCAGTGGCTGCTCCCTTGGTCACCCAGTCGCAGCATCAGGCACTCGTCAGATCGCCACACTGATCCACGAGCTTCGCCGTCGTGGCGGTGGCATCGGCCTTTCGACCATGTGTGCTGGCGGTGGCCAGGGCGGCGCGGTCATCATCGAGGTCGCAGGCGCGTAACTCTTGAAAGACGAAGCCCCGTCCAGTGGACGGGGCTTCGTTGCTCCACGGACGTCAAAGCGATAGTTTCAACCCGGGCGTCCAAGCGCTCAATCCCAATCTGAATGAAGCGCGGCCCCCGTGCGCGCAGTCAAGGAGAACCCTCGTGGCAGTGAACAAGATGGCCATTGTCGGCTGCGGCATCATGGGCAGCGGCATCATCCAGGTGGCAGCGCAAACCGGTATTGAGGCCGTTGGCGTTGAGACCAGTGAAGCTGGCGCACAGCGTGCCCGCGATCGCATCAACGCGGGCCTGGACGGCACCCTCAAGCGCGGCAAGATCACCGAGGAGCAGGCCGCCAAGGCGCGCGAACTCTTCAGCATCACCACCGATCTTGGCTCGGTTGCCGGCGCCGATCTTGTTGTCGAAGCTGTCTACGAGGATGTCGATCTGAAGAACGACATCCTGGGACGCATCGACAAACTGGTCGGACCAGAGACGTTCATTGCTTCAAACACGTCCACGATCCCTCTGGTGATCCTGGCTGCTGCGACCACCCGCCCCGAACGCGTCGTGGGCTTGCACTTCTTCAACCCAGTGCCGGCGATGAAGCTCGTCGAGGTCATCAAGACGCCCGTCACGTCCGAGGAGGATGTGGCCGCGATGGTTGAGCTCACCCAGCGCATGGGCAAGAGCCCGGTCGTGGTCAACGATGTGCCCGGCTTCATCGGTAACCTGCTCATCACCCCCTTCTTCAATGATGCGATCCGCGCCTTCGAGAGTGGCGTGGCTCCCATGGAGTCGATCGATGACGTGATGACCCTCGGCTTCAACCACCCGATGGGCCCCTTCCGTCTGGCCGACCTCGTCGGCCTGGACATCGTGCACGCCCAGGGCGTCTCGATCTACAACGAGACGAAGGATCCCAAGTACTTCCCGCCGAAGATGCTCACGCAGTACGTCCGCTTGGGCTGGCTGGGTCGCAAGACCGGACGCGGTTTCTACCGCTACGACTCGTAATTGTTGATGTGGCCGGCGGTATCGCCGCCGGCCCCATCAATGCCCCACCTCAAAGGAGACCAAAATGGCCAACACCCTGCTCATTGCTTTCTCGAGTGCAACAACCGAGGCGCAGATCCCCGAACTGACTGCTTGGTACGAGGGAACACACATCCCTGAGGTTCGCGCGGCGATCCCGTCGATCAGCAATGTCACGCGCTACCAGCTCAGCGACCCGAAGACTGGCGAGAAGATCAATCGCTTCGTCGCTATCTACGAGATCGATGAAGCCGACATCGCAGCGGCCGCAGGTCAGCTGTTCTCGGTCGCTGGAGGATTCACCCAGACCGACACGATGGATCGAGAGAACGATCCGTCGGTTCTGCACTGGGCGGGCAACACCGGCTACGTGCTGTAGTCCACATCTCTGTTCGCACCCTTCAACCCACCCGTTACGAGGAGATACATGAAACGGCAGTACAAGAAGACCGGTGACTACGGCATTGGCAACATGATCCATGTCATTCACATGTCTGATGACGTCAACAAGCTCAATGAGCTGTACCACCGGGTGTTCGGAGCCTTCGGCTTCATGACCGTCGACACTCCGAGTTACCTTCCGCCGGAAGATCGCTGGGCCTCACTGCTGATGGTCGGCGATGTCTGCATCGAGACCATGGCCCCCAACTTCCCGGTTGATCCGGCCAAGCCTGTGGGCAAGTTCTACTCGAAGTTCGGTGAGCACCTGCACTCAGTTGGCTACCAGGTCGACGATCTGCCTGGTCTTGTTGACCGCCTGCTTCAGAAGGGCATCTACATCGGCCAGCCCGGTGGCGGCAAGATCGAGAAGCTTCCCGACGACATGGCCTACGTCTACCCGAACCCGCGCGACACCGGCGGACTCATGGTCGAGCTGTGCAAGCACGAAATGCCAAGTGACCCCAAGGACTCGGACATCTACACCGAGTTGATGCGTCTTTACCGCCAGCACCCCTTGACCATCGAGCGTTTCAGCTACGTCACGCTGGGCGTGAAGGACCTTGACGCAGCGGTGAAGACCTACGTCGACGTCATGCAAGCAGTGCCGCTGCAAGAGGGCATCGACGAAGATCTGCAGTGCAAGTACTACACGGTGCAACTCGGCGACTGCCTCCTTCAGCTGGCCCAGCCACTTGAGCCTGACACTGATCTTGGACGTCACGTTGAGAAGTACGGCAACTTCATCTTCAGCCTGCGCTGGAAGATCGCTGACATCGAATCGGCAAACACCTGGCTGAATAAGGCTGGCATCCGTACGACGATGCCTCGCCCGGACCTGATCGTCTGCAACGTGGAGGACACCCTCGGTGCCCCGTGGTACTTCACGACTGAAGAGATCCCAGGGGATCCCTTCTCCACAACCGCCGCGTAACGATCGACTGATTGTCTGTTTTGGCCCCGCGGCTTGCCGCGGGGCCTTAACTTTGTCCCCTCACCCACCAGCCCAGCATCGGGAGGTTCCATGCAGCGTCAATACAAGAAGACCGGTGACTTCGGTATCGGCAACATGATCCATTTCGTTCACATGACTGACGACGTCGAGGAGCTCAATAACTTCTATCGCCGAGTCTTTGGCGGCTTTGTATTCATGGGGCCAGATGCTCCGACATTCCTGCCCATTGAAGATCGCTGGGCCAGTTTGCTGATGGTCTCCGATGTCTGCATCGAGACGATGGCTCCGAACACGCCCGTGGATGTCAATAAGCCGGTTGGCAAGTTCTACTCCAAGTTCGGCCAGCACCTGCACTCGGTCGGCTACAAGGTCGACGACCTGTCCGGGCTGGCGGATCACTTGCTCGCCAAGGGCGTGTACATCGGGCGCCCAGGCGGCGGCAAGATCGAGAAGCTCGAGCCGGAGACTGGCTACTTCTACCCGAGTCCCCGCGACACCGCGGGTCTGATGGTGGAGCTGTGCAAGACCGACATGCCCAACGATCCCAAGGATCTGCCCACCTGGTCTGAACTGTTCAAGATGTGGGAGTTCCATCCCATGACCTTCGAGCGCTTCTCATACGTGACTTTGGGCTGCAAGGATCTTGATGCTTCGGTGAAGACCTACGTCGACACCATGCAGGCGATTCCACTGGTCGAAGGCATCGATGAAGCGATGCAGTGCAAGTACATGACCCTGCATCTTGGTGACTGCCTGCTGCAATTGGCGCAGCCACTCGAAGAGGATTCCCATCTCGGCCGCCATGTGGCCAAGTGGGGCAACATGATCTACAGCCTGCGCTGGAAGGTCCGCGATCTTGATGCAGCACAAGCCTGGCTGAACAGCCAAGGGGTTCGCACTGAGCGTCTGCGCGACAACTTGCTGCAAGCAAATGAGGAAGACACCTTTGGTGCACCAATGTTCTTCACTACTGAAGACATTCCTGGTGACCCATTCGCCTCATAGTTCCGACAACCAAAATAGGCCAAAGCCCTACTAAGGAGTTACATGAAAAGGCAGTACAAGACCACCGGTGACTACGGCATCGGCAACATGATTCACATCGTCCATATGACTGATGATGTGAACAAGTTGAACGAGTTCTACCGCAGAGTGCTCGGTGGATACCTCTACATGGGCGTCGACGAGTTGAACTATCTTCCGCCGGAAGACCGCTGGGCCAGCCTGCTGATGGTGGCAGACGTTTGCATCGAAACGATGGCTCCGAATATGCCTGTGGATGTCAACAAGCCGGTTGGCAAGTTCTACTCGAAGTTCGGTCAGCACCTGCACTCAGTTGGCTACAAGGTCGACGACCTTGCTGGGCTTGCTGAGCGCCTGCTTTCGAAGGGCGTGTACATCGGAGCTCCAGGTGGCGGCAAGATCGAGAAGCTCGATCCGGAGACCGTGTACTTCTACCCGAGCCCTCGCGACACCGCCGGCCTGATGGTCGAGCTCTGCAAGACCGACATGCGCAACGATCCCAAGGATCAGGACACCTACACCGAGCTGATGCGTCTGTACGAGCAGCACCCAATGACATTTGAGCGCTTCAACTACGTCACTCTTGGCGTACGCGATCTTGAATCAGCAGTGGCGACCTATGTCGACATCATGCAGGCGGTTCCGCTCGCTGAAGGCATCGATGAGGATCTGCAATGCAAGTACCAAACAGTGATCCTCGGCGACTGCTTGCTTCAGTTGGCGCAGCCACTCGAAATGGATTCTGATCTTGGGCGCCATGTTGAGAAGTGGGGCAACTGCATCTACTCGCTGCGCTGGAAGGTGCGCGATCTCAACTCGGCAGAGGCTTGGTTGAACAAGCAGGGTGTGCGCACGACGCGTCTTCGTGATGGCCTGATCATGGGCAATGTTGAGGACACCCTTGGCGCACCAATGTTCTTCACAGATGAGGACATCTCAGGCGATCCATTCGCCAGCTAGTAGTGAACGAAAAATGATGGGCCCAGGGAATCCCGGGGCCCATCATTCTTCTTGAGAGAGACTGCAACTTAAGAGTGGGCCAACTCGTAGCGCCGGCGGTACTCGGCCTTTGACGTTTCGCTGACGTCGACGTCGGTTGCGCGTGCACGCAAGGCACCGACTGTTGCGTCCTTCTTTGGAATGTGCTTGAAGGGGTCCCAGCTGAAGAAACGCGCGACATTCTCGTGCGTGATCTGGTCGATCTCTTTGTCACTGCAGTCGGTGTCCTGCAGTTCCTTCCAGAGAGTCTCTGGAGACAGTGGCCAAGTTGAGTCCGAATGCGGGAAGTCGCACTCCCAGGCGATGTTCTCCAAGCCGATGCGCTTGCGATTATTGAGTGCACTGGGTTCAGTGATGTAGCACGCAAGGAAGTTCTTGCGCCAAACCTCTGTTGGCGTCATGCCGTCGGGCAATGAACTCAGATGCGTCCAGGCATGGTTGGTCATGTGGCGATCCATGCGGTCCAACCACGGTGGCACCCAGCCGAGTCCGCCTTCACTCATCGCGATCTTGGTGTCGGGGAATCTCTTGAGAACGCCACTGAGCATCATGTCGGTTGCCGTCACAGTGGACACAAGTGCGGCGAGGATGATGAGGTCATCTGCGAAAAATGAACTCAGGTCTGTGATGTCCATTGGTGTTGGGCGCTGGATCAATCCGAAACCACCGCCAATGTGCAGGCTGGCCACCATGTTGGTATCCGAGAGTGCTTTGAAAACCGGATCCCAGTGCCCCGACCTGAACTCGGGGTATCCCACGCCGTAGGGCGTCTCTGGCAGACTGATCGAGCGGCAGCCCATCGCTCCAAGGCGGTGGATCTCCTTGACCGACTCGTCCATGTCATAGAACGGGATCATCCCCATCGGGATGAACCGACCTGGGTGGGCGCTGGGGTTCTCGCCGACGACCCAATCGTTATGGGCCTGGAATGCAGCAAGTGCGAGCTTCTTGTCGGGCAGGTTGGCGAGATGGGTGCCCGCGAACCCTGTGAAGCTGCCGAACATCATGGAGGCGAGAACGCCGTTGGCGTCCATATCTCGCACGCGCAGATCCATGTCGTAGACACCGGGGCGAATCTCGGAATGATCAGTGGCATCCATGCCCCACTCCTCCTTCGGCCAGGAGGCGACGGCATTGAGCCCCATATTGCCGATGGGCAGGCCCTGAAACACCCATGCCTGAAGGTCAGGGTTCATCGGGTGAGCCGTCAGCTTAGGAGCGTCACTCATCATGCTTTTGGGAAAGTGCTTCTCGAACATATCGAGCGGTTCCACCACGTGATCGTCAATGCTGACCATCACCATGTCATTCATTTCCATCGGGTTTCCCTTCGTTGGCAGTAAGGAGGGCTTTCAGGAACGGTAGAGCGAAGGGCAGTCACTCACAAGAGTTTCAAGCCGAATGGCATCCGGTGCGCGGAAATGCTTTTCGCAGTAACGCCAACATTCAGGACATGCGTTGTCAACTCAGAGGCTGACGCGCGCCGTTCCGACGGCGAGCCGGGAGCCTTCGGCTTCCTGAGTCCACATTTCGATGGAAACTGTTTCGCCTTCGATACCTGTCACAGTTCCGTGGGCCGTCAGCGTTTGCCCGCGCAAGTTTGGATTGCGAAATTGAACGTCCAATCGCAGGATCCTCCCGTCTGATCCGATGAACTGGCGTAGGAGGCTGTGCAGATACGACCACTGCAGATTCCCCATGCCGAAGGCTTTCGTAAAGCCTTCACTTTGTGCGGCCTCGTCGTTCATTGAATGAGGCAGGAACTCGTCGTTGACGGCGGCGTAGCGGTTCCAATTGTCGAAATCAGTCCGCCGGGAGAATGGTGGAAGTTTGTCGCCTACTTGCACATCACTAATAGCGAATGCCCGAATTGATGGTGCGCTTGACGAGCTCGCCGTTCTGATTGGTCCATGTGCTGATCGATTGAGTGATGAGCATGAGTCCCATGCGGCCCTGGCGTTCGGTGTACTCACCTACGGATTTCACATCAGTGATGACATCGCCGACATTCATGCGCACGCCGTAGGTGCAGTTCATTCCGCCATTGAGCCCAGCACGAAACTTCCAGTCTGGAAATCCAAGCGCGCGCTCATTGATGCCGTGGCGCACGATGACGCTGCCATCATCGCCGTCGAGCAGTGATTCATACGAGGCCGGACCCCATGCGAAGGCATCAAAATCCTCCGGGGCGTACTCGGCGTTCATGAACTTCTCTGGTGCCGGCTCTGGCCAGTAGGCCGCCATTGCCCATTTGCGGATCGCTGAGGCCTCAATTGGATAGCTCACCGAACGTGAGCACAGGGTGCCATTGGCATTGATCACCGTGTCATTGAGATATGTCTCGGTCATTGCTTGCTCCAGAAGTTTGAAGTTTCAGAAATGCGAGGAGGCCATCACGCACTGCACGATGGCCTCCTCGTTCATGTCTGTACTGCTACTTTCCCATCTTCACCTTGGCTGAGCCCGGGGCGAGCTTGGTGCCCTCCTGCTGCTCAGTCCACACATCCAGGCTGATGACATCGCCATCAACTGCAGTGACCACGCCCTTGGCTGTAACCGTTTGACCCTTCACGTTCGGGCTGCGGAACTGCACCTCAATGCTCAGGATCTCGCCGCCCTCACCTACCCAATTGCGCAACATGTTGTGGAGGTATGCCCACTGCAAGTTGCCCATGCCGAAGGCGCCACCGTTTCCGGCTGCCTCTCCGGCGGCGTC
This sequence comes from Actinomycetota bacterium, assembly GCA_030650795.1. Lineage (NCBI taxonomy): Bacteria > Bacillati > Actinomycetota > Actinomycetota bacterium. The sequence goes on along the minus strand of JAUSDJ010000006.1, from coordinate 104,919 downwards.
GTCCATGTGAATCGGCACGAACTCGTCGTTGACTGCTGCGTAGCGGTTCCAGTTCGCAAAACCTGTTTCGCGCGTGAATGTTGGAAGCTCGTCGCCAACCTTGACCGTCATTGTCATTCCTCCTAGTACCGAATCAAGGTGCTGCTGGTCCGCTTGACCATTTCACCGTTCTGGTTGACCCACGTTGAGACACCGCGGCTGAAGAGCATGAGACCAAGGCGACCTTCACGCTCGCTGTACTCACCGATGGAGTTTGTGCTGGTGATGACGTCTCCGACACCCATGCGCACGCCGTACTCGCAGATCATTCCGCCGTTGAGCATGAACTTCAGTCCCGGTCCGGGGATGCCCAAGGCCAACTCGCTGTTGTCGGGGTTGTTGCCGTCACGACTGGAAGCGCCACCCTTGAGCAGCAGTTCATTTGATGCCGCAGCCCAGGCGAAGGGGTTGAATTCCTCCGGAGCTACGAGACGGCCGTGCACGGTCTTGGCTGCCACCGCGGGGTCGGTGAACATCGCTGGTGCTTTTTCGGGCCAGTAAACGGCCATCGCCCACTTGCGAATATCCGATTCACTGATCGGATAACTCGTGGAGCGCGAAGTCTCCGTGCCGACGGCGGCTTTCATAGCCTCCGAGATGTTGCTGTCTGCCATGGCTTCCTTTCATTGCCGGAATCTCGTCGATTCCAGACTCAATCCAACTCTTCGATGAATGCTTTCAGTTGGCGAACGTTTCTGCACTCGAAAACAGAACTGCAATAGGGCGCATATTTATTGATGATTGAGTCACCTTCGCCCCAGCTGACCTCACGTTCGGGATTCAACCAGAAGACTCGGTGCGCGCGCTTGGCAATGTACTCGATAGTTTCGACAGATGGCTGCCGATAATTCGAGCGCCCGTCGCCAAGGATCAGCACAATGCTGCGGCTGTTGACCTGCGGGCCCCAGCGCTTCACGAAGGTGCGCAGGGCCGCGCCATAGTCAGATCGACCATCGAGCCAGATACCGCCCTTGTTGTCATCAATGCGCTGAGCAGCTTCGGCAATGTTGTTCGAGGTCTGCATGATGTCGGTAACTTCATCGATGCCATCGACAAAAACGAAACTGCGCACGCTGCGGAACTGCGACCGGATCGCGAAGGTCAATTGCAGGGTGAAGGTTGCAAAAGATGCAACCGACCCCGAGATATCGGCCAGCACAATGAGCTCAGGCTTGGGGGGGTGGGGCTTCTTGAAAGCCAGATCAACGGGCACGCCACCAGTTGACATTGAGTGCCGAACGGTGCCGCGGAAATCGATTGCGCCACGGCGACCATGCGAGCGCTTCTGATGGAGCTTTTGAGCGAGTTGCACTGGAAGGGGAGCCAGGGTCCACTCAAGGGCTTCGATCTCTGCCGTTGAGCCAGTGAGGAAGTCGATGTCCTCGGGCAACTTCGCGCGCAAGGAGCGAGCCACGGCCGTGGCACCTCGATCAGCCACCAGCAGTGTTCGCACTGCAGCTTCAACTTTCTGCTGCAAAGTCTCGACCTTGTGATCGGCATCGCTCTCGGCAATCCGCTGGCGAAGATCAGCACCCGGAGTCTGTGGATCAATCTGCTCGCGCTCGATGAGTTCTTCGCGAATGCCGGGCAGATCCAAAGCGCGAAGAACGCGGAAGACATAGAGATTGCCAGCGACCTGAGCGCCCTGCTGCACATTGGCTTTGCGCTGCACGAAGACTTCGACGAGGGCGTTAACCATCAGCTCGTCATTTTCTGCGAGCGCTTCGACGAGCATGGCGTGCAGTTCATCGTCTTCGAGACCGTTCAGCATCTCAGCGACCGTTGTGCCGCCTTCTGATTCCTGGAACTCAATATCGAAGGACTGCAGACCTGAGAAGAAAAGATCGAAGACTGTGTCGAATGCCTTCATGTGTTCGATGCGCTTGACCATGGTCGCGCAGAGAGCAGCTTTGACCGCTTGGCGGTTGCCGATGTCGATGACCTTCAGCGATCTGGCTGCGTCAATATGTTCGGTCGTCGAGACCGGAATTCCGATTGTTCGCAGTTCGCGAACCAGGCCCTCAACTATTGAAAGCATGCTGCCCCCAAGCCCGGCTTCGCCTTATGCTCGCGCCATGTCCGCTCCGGTTGTGTTGGTCCATGGTCTGGGTTCTTCCTTCGAGCACAACTGGGGAGTGACTGGCTGGATCGACATCCTGGAATCCGAGGGCTTCGAAGTTGTGGGACACGAACTTCCCGGCCACGGCAGCGCGCCGCAGGCATCGCGCGGTGAGCCGGAGGCCGTTGAGCGACTCGTGAGTGTGGTAACCGAGCAAGCGCCGGTGGTTGGCATCGGTTTCAGCGCTGGCGCTCGACTCGTATTGCGCGCGGCGATTGCATCGCCGGAGGCTTTCGACAAGGTCGTACTGCTGGGGATCGGCGACGGCATGTGGAAGGACCGCGAAGAAGGCAGCGGAGAAATGCCCGACCTGGTGCTGCAACTGCTGGAGACGGCGGGCAACGATCGAGAGTCGGTTCAGAAGTACGTCGAAGGCTTCACTGCCATGCCGCCGTTGGGCGAACTGGCCAAATTGACGATGCCGACCCTTGTGGTTATCGGCGAACGCGACATGGTCGGCCCTGTGGACGAGATGGTGGCTGCGCTGCCCAATGCGCGCGCAATTGTGTTGAAGGGTGTCGATCATTTCTCGACCACCTCCAATTTCAACTGCCAAGACGCCGTACTCCGATTCCTTTCGGAGTAGCGCCCGTTCGCAGGAACTCATGCGCCGGTCAGTTCCTCAGTTGCCTTCTCGATGTCGGCCTGGTGCTTGAGCAGCACTGACAGATGCTCGATGACGGTGTCGGTCGTTACATCCTTCTGACCCTGCAACACGAGGACTCGTGCCCAGTCGAGGGTCTCGGAGACGGACGGGCTCTTCTTCAGATTGAGATCGCGCAGGGTTCGCACGATTCGGGCAACCTGTTCAGCGAGATTCTCGGTGATGCCGGGCACCGCAGCCAAAATGATCTCGCGCTCGCGCTCAACGGTGGGGTAGCCCACGTGCATGAACAAGCAGCGACGCTTCAGGGCCTCTGACAGGTCACGGCTGTTGTTCGAGGTGAGCACGACCATCGGGTGCTTGCGCGCTACCACCGTGCCGAGCTCAGGAATGGAGACCTGGAAGTCGGACAGGATTTCAAGGAGGAGGGCCTCAGTCTCAATATCGAGACGGTCGACTTCATCGATCAAGAGGACAACGTCATCCTCGGCCTGGATGGCCTCAAGCAGGGGACGATGCAGGAGATATTCCTCGCCGAAGATGTCATCCTCGATCGCATCCCAGTCGCCAGCGGCCTCTTGGCGCGCGGCCTGGATCCGAAGGAGCTGCTTGCGATAGTCCCACTCATAGAGTGCTCTCGACTCATCGAGCCCTTCGTAACACTGCAGACGAATCACCCGAGCGCCCATCGCGCGGGCGACAGCCTTGGCCAACTCAGTCTTGCCGGTGCCGGCCGGACCTTCGGCAAGCAATGGCTTGCCCAGCAGGCTTGCCAAGGAGACAACTCCAGCGATGTGGGGGTCCGTCACGTAACCGACCTCAGCAAGTCTGGCCGCAGTTTCCGCGATGTTGGGGAAGGTTGCCACGGCCGTCGCCATGACAGTTGGGACAGTGTTGGGCGAGGCGGACATGCAACTCCTTAGGGCACCAATCCTTGGGACAAACATCTCGTACAGGTTGTTCGAGATCGGTTGACAAGGCCTGCGCCGAGTGGTCGTATTACGAACTAGGTCTAATAGGCAGATATTTACCACCTTTTGGACCTATCCGTATTGCATTCATGATGTTAGTGGCCAGCCACACATTGGCCGCCGCAGAGTTGGGGAGTACATGTCAGACCAGATGGAGTCCGTGGAGTCATTCCGATCCCGTGCACAAGCTTGGCTCGAAGGCGGCGGATTGCCGGCTCGCAAGACCAGCGCTGATCCACGTGAGGCACCCGCTGCAGGTGAATCCGATCACGAGACTGACGGTCTCGCCCTATGGCAGCGCCAGCGCGAATTGCAGAAGATGCTCTTTGCCGGCGGCTTCGCAGGCATCGCATTCCCGAGTGAGTACGGCGGCCAGGGGCTCAGCCGTGCACATCAGGCCGCATTTGATGATGTTTCAGAAAAGTACGAGATGCCGCTGCTGCTGAATGTGCCATCACTGGCCATCTGCTCGGCGATGTTGATTGACATGGGCACCGAGGAGCAGAAGCAGAAGTATGTGCGCGGCGCGATCTCTGGCGAGCTCATCCTGTGCCAGTTCCTGTCCGAGCCCAGTGGTGGTTCCGACCTCGCCGGTCTCCTCACCCGCGCCTCGCGCGATGGTGACACCTACGTGATCAACGGTCAGAAGACCTGGAGCACGAACGCATTCGCAGCCGACTTCGCCACTTGTCTGGTGCGTACCGACTGGGATGCACCGAAGCACCGTGGCCTCTCGATGATCATCGTCCCCGTCCACGATCCAGCCACGCACATGAACCGCGTGCAGATGGTCAATGGGGCGATGGAGTTCTGTGAGGAGTTCTTCACTGACCTCGTGGTTCCAGCCGAGAACTTGGTTGGCACTGAGAACGATGGCTGGACCGTCGGACAGCGTCAGCTGTTCTACGAGCGCCAGGCAGTCGGCGGCGGTTCGCCCTACACGAGCGGTCGCTCACCTGACCGTGGCAGCCGCAGCGGCCTGACGATCGAAGAGGTTGCTCGCAAGGTTGGCAAGGACAAGGATCCGGCTACCCGTGAACTCGTGGGCTGGGCTCATGCTCAGGACACCGTCAATCACCAGCTCATCAAGCGCATCACCGTCGGCATGACCTCGGGTGATTACCCGGCCATGGCCAGCTCGATGATGCGCCTTGCGCACGCTGAGATTCCTCAGCAGAAGCAGGACATGATGCTCGACATTGCTGGCGATCAGGCTGTGACCAGCCTGCCCGAGGGTGATGGCTTCCTGAAGAGCATCGGTGTCTCATACCTCATGCGTCAGGGTGCGAGCCTTGGTGGTGGTTCTTCTGAGATGAGCCGCAACATGATCTCCGAGCGCGTACTCATGATGCCCCGTGAATACGCAGCTGATCGCGACGTGCCTTTCAAGGACGTTCGCCGCGGCCGCTAGTCCCACCCTTCCATTCACTGACCAAAGCCCGTTTGGGTGAACAACACTTTGAGGAGTCCGTATGGACCTGGAACTTTCTGAGGACCAGAAGCTTTTCCGCAACACGACCGTGAAGTTCCTGGAGAACGAAGCACCCATCGAAAAGGTGCGCGAACTGAACAAGTCCGGCGAAGGATTCCCTCGGGATTTCTGGAGTCAGGGCGCTGAGCTGGGCTGGGCAGCGCTGCTCGTACCTGAAGACCTGGGCGGCGGCAGCATTTCCGGCGATGGCTTCAAGGATCTCGCCATCGTTGCCGAAGAATTCGGTCGGCTGACCTCTCCCGGACCAATCATCGCCGTCAACGTGGTCATTGCGGGCCTCGTTGAAGGGGCTGCTTCAGGTCCGGATCACTCAAGTGAGATCGAAGGACTCATGTCCGGCGAGAGCATCGGCACCTGGGCGGCTTACGAGCCCAATGGTCACTGGGATCCGCTGAACCCGAGCACCTCGGCCGCTGCGAATGCTGGCAACTACGTCATCACCGGTGTCAAGGATCGCATTGAGGTTGGTGCCGAGGCAGATGTCTTCCTCGTCTCAGCGAAGACCGATGCTGGCATTGCCCTGTTCCTCGTGCCAGCAGATGCACCTGGCGTCACCGTCGAGTCCGTTGATTCCCTCGACTTCGTGCGCCGCTACGCCACAGCGCGTTTCGATGGTGTCACCGTGCCGGCCGAAGCAATGGTGGGCACCGAGGCAAGCGCAGCGGAGATTACCGAGCGGATGTTCCAGGTGGCAGTTGCGCTGCAGTGCGCTGAGACCAATGGAGCAATCGACAGGGTATTCGAGTTCACTGTTCAGTGGGCCTTCGACCGCTACTCCTTTGGTCGCCCGCTAGCCTCCTATCAGGCGCTGAAGCACCGCTTCTCCGACATGCGCACTTGGCTGGAGTGCTGCATGGCAACCACCGATGCTGCAGTGCAGGCTGTCAACGACCGTGATCCAGAAGCTGGTCGCTTGGTCAGCGTTGCCAAGGCGTACGTCGGTACCAAGGCAGTTCAGATCGTTCAAGACTGCGTGCAGATGCACGGAGGCCTCGGTGTGACGTGGGAGCACGACATCCACCTCTACCTGCGTCGCGTGATGGTTGATCGTCAGCTGTACGGCACACCTACCGATCACAAGCGACGCATCGCTGACCTGATCGGTCTGTAGTCGGCTGAAGCAAACGTTGAAGAGCCCTCAGCAATTTGCTGGGGGCTCTTCAACGTTGTTGAGTGGGCTGGAACGACTAGGGGATCAGGGCCCGCAGACCGTCGATGATGAGATTGAGGCCGAATTCATAGTCCACGTCGGTTGAGTAGGTGCGGTGCCAGTACTCACTCGTAATGCCCAGATTTGGATATTCTGTGCCGATGACACTCATCATCGCCAGGTCGTCGATGGGAAACATCTTCAGATTGGGATTCTCACCGCGCAGCCGCACCTGTCGAATCTTCTGGACCGTGCCAGTGGTGTACGTCGACATGGCCTGATAGCCGCGGGTTGCGTCTTGGGGACTCAGACCGGTATCCATCAGGATCCCGACCTCGCTGTTCAGTCGGGCCATGAAGTAGCCGCCGGGGGTGATCATCGAGACATGGGTGTACATCACCAGAAAGTCGCTGATCACATCGTTGGCCAGGAAGATCCGGCGCATGTCAGTGAAATAGCGCCGAAAGTGCTCATCCCAGGCCAGCCCAGAGTGGTCAGGCAGGGCTTGGAGAAACTCATCGGCAACCTGCGCGAGCATGGTCTGCAGAAGCTCTTCCTTGGTGTGGAAGTACCAATACAGACTCGTGACACCAACGCCCAGCCGCTTGGCCAGTTTCGGCATGCTGAGTTCGTCCAGATTCTCCTGGCGGCAGAGCCTGAACGCCTCGGCCAGGATCACCTCTTTGTTCAGGGATCCGCGGGGGTTGCGCTTGCGGCGTACGGGCACCTCAAGTGGCAGCGCTTGAGGAATTGACATCATGTGACGGGATTCTTGCACGATGTGGGAGTGCATTGGATACGTTCAGCACGGCCGGTTCCCCGTGGCGCATTTATGCTAAAGTTATAACTCATTGTGTGATCTGGGTATCCCCACGCAATTGACCCTCAGGGAGTGGACTTTCATGGAGTCAGACATGGCCTTGCGCTTGGTCGTTGGACTGGCGCTCACCATTGGAATCTTGGCTTTTGCAGGTCGCCGCTTGCTGTTCTTGGTGACTCTGGCACGCAGCGGAAAGCCAGCTTCGGGCCGACTGAGTGATCCCACCGCCCGCGTTCAGGCAGAGACCTTTGAAGTACTGGGTCAACGCAAGTTGCTGAAGTGGACGATCCCTGGCATCGCACATGTGTTTGCCTTCTGGGGCTTCTTGGTTCTGGGCGCCACCATCCTTGAGGCGTACGGCGCCCTGTTCATCGCCGACTTCGCCATCCCAGTCGTTGGCCACTGGTCAGTGCTCGGTTTCGCGGAGGATCTCTTCGGCGTGCTCGTGCTCGTGGGCATCTCGATCTTTGCGATCCTGCGCCTGACCAATAAGCCAGAGGTGAAGCATCGCTACTCGCGCTTCTTCGGCTCGCACACCAAGGGCGCCTGGGTCATCCTGTTCATGATCTTCAATGTGGTCTGGACCTTGTTCCTCTACCGCGCTGCGCAGTACAACGTCTCGCTCTACACCGGCGAAGAGCACTTCCCCTTCATGAATGGCGGGGCCTTCATGACCGAGTGGGTGGCCTCCTGGCTCTACCCGCTTGGTGAGACCGCCAATCAGGTGCTCGAGACCGTCGGCATCTGGCTGCAGATCGGCGTGGTGCTCTTCTTCCTGCTGATCGTGCTGCACTCCAAGCACCTGCACATCGGCACTGCGCCGATCAACGTGTTCACCTCACGTCGTCCGAACGCACTTGGCCCACTGCTGCCGATCATGTACGACGGCAAGCCACTGAATTTCGAAGATCCACCAGATGATGCGCTCTTTGGCAAGGGTCACATCGCCGAGTTCACCTGGAAGGGCTACGTCGATTTCATGTCGTGCACCGAGTGCGGTCGCTGCCAGTCGCAGTGTCCGGCTTGGAACACCGAGAAGCCGCTGTCGCCAAAGCTCATGATCATGAACTTGCGCGACACGATGTTCGCCCAGTCCGAGTACCTCTTGGCAGCAAAGGGCAAGCATCCTGGTCTTGGGGAGTTTGATGATGCTGCGCTGGCCAGCTTGAGCCCCGAGGTTCGCGCCGAAGTCGAACGTCCGTTTATCGGCTCACGTGAAGGTTCAGAGCACTCGGCCGAAGATGGCTACACCCCTGATGGCCATCGCTCCAGTCACGCTGACCTGCCAATCATCGATGAGGAAGCGCTGTGGAGCTGCACGATGTGTGGCGCTTGCGTCAATCAATGCCCAGTCGATATTGAGCACATCGATCACTTCATCGACATGCGCCGCAACCAGGTGCTCATCGCCACTGACTTCCCAACTGAACTCAATGGTCTATTCAAGAACCTTGAGAACAAGGGCAACCCGTGGGGCATGAATGCCTCAGACCGCAATGCCTGGATCTCCGAAGTCGACTTCGAGGTGGCTGTGTTCGGCGCCAACGGCGAAGAGACCATCCCCGATGAAGTCGACTACCTGTTCTGGGTCGGCTGTGCCGGAGCCTTCGAGGATCGCGCAAAGCGCACGACGAAGAACGTGGCCGAACTACTCAACATTGCTGGCGTGAATTTCATGGTGCTCGGTGACGGCGAAACCTGCACTGGTGACCCAGCACGTCGTGCGGGCAATGAGTTCCTCTTCCAGATGCAGGCGGCTCAAAACGTCGAGGTCCTCAATGCGATCAAAGCCAAGAAGATCGTGGTCACCTGCCCACATTGCTTGAACTCGCTCAAGCGTGAGTACCCGCAACTGGGCGGCAACTACGAGGTGGTGCACCACTCTGAACTGCTTGCTGAACTGGTGAAGGATGGTCGTCTCACGCCGGTGAACAAGATCGAGCAGACCGTGACCTATCACGATCCCTGCTACCTCGGCCGTCACAACAAGATCTACTCGCCTCCTCGCGAACTTGTTGCTGCTTCTGCAGAAAAGACAGTCGAGATGGAGCGCAGTGGCGACAAGAGCTTCTGCTGCGGCGCTGGTGGCGCTCGCATGTGGATGGAGGAGAAGATCGGCTCTCGCATCAACCAGAACCGTGGTGACGAAGCCATTGCTACTGGGGCAAAGCGAATTGCCGTTGCTTGTCCATTCTGTTCGGTCATGTTGAACGACGCGGTGACAAGTCGTCAGCAAGAGCCAGGCAGGGCAATAGGGGTTGAGGTTGTTGACATCTCTACCCTTCTGCTTAGTGCTTCAAAGTCATAGCATTACCAAATCCCAATAAGGACGCTGCGCGGCTATCGAGCCGCTCTCGAAAGGAATGTCTCGTGAAGATCGCAGTATGTGTCAAGCAGGTTCCAGATACCTGGGCCGAGAAGAAGCTCCGTGAAGGCGACGGCATCTTGGACCGCGAGTCAGTCGAAGGTGTGATGAACGAACTCGACGAGTACGCGGTTGAAGAAGCGCTGAAGATCACCGAGGCAGATGGTGGCGGCGAGGTTGTCGTGGTGTCCATGGGACCAGAGCGCGCAGGCGAGGCAGTGCGCAAGGCCCTGAGCATGGGCGCCGATTCTGGCATTCACCTTGTTGATGACGGGCTGGTCGGTTCTGACTCAGTGGCCACCAGCTATGCCCTGGCCAAGGTGTTGGATGGCCGTGGATTTGATCTGATCATCTTCGGCTCTGAATCAACTGATGCGCGCATGAGCGTCGTGCCGGCGATGGTGGCAGAGCGTCTAGGTCTGGCTCAGTTGACCTTCGCCAACAAGGTCGAGGTGTCAGGCGGCAACGTGACTATTGATCGCGTCACCGACAATGGAATTGAGACGGTCACTGCTGTAACTCCAGCAGTCGTCAGCGTCGTTGAGAAGATCAATGAGCCTCGCTACCCCTCCTTCAAGGGCATCATGGCGGCCAAGAAGAAGCCAGTGGAAACCCTCTCCGTGGGCGACGCTGGGCTTGATGCCAGCCAGGTCGGCATCGGCGCTGCCTGGTCCAGGGTCGACAGCTTCGCTGCGCGTCCCCCCAAGGCGGCAGGCGTGATCGTGCAAGACGATGGCAATGGCGGCGTGGCCATCGCTGATTTCCTTTCCGCACAGAAGCTCATCTGAGCAACTCACCACATCCCAGCTTTTAGAACTTCAAAGGAGTCGTTTCACATGGCAGAGGTACTCGTCCTTGTTGAGGCCGCAGATGGTGCGGTCAAGAAGGTCACCACAGAATTGCTCACACTTGCTCGCACCGTTGGCGAGCCGAGCGCAGTATGGATCGGTCCGGGTTATAGCGATGCAGTAGCCGCCACCCTTGGTGAGTTTGGAGCGGCGAAGGTCTATGTCGCCGATGGCGCTCAGTACGTCGAGCACCCAGTAGCCCCCAAGGCTGAGGTGCTGGCAAAGTTGGTTGCCGATGTTTCGCCTATCGCGGTCATCATCGCCTCATCGGCTGAAGGCAAGGAGATTGGCGCTCGCCTCGCAGTGCGCACCAACTCCGGCATCATCACCGACGCGGTGGGCCTAACTCCTGACCTCATTGCAACCCAGAGCATCTTTGGTGGCTCAACGGTCGTGCAGTCCAAGGTCTCCTCGGGCACCCCGATCATCACCGTTCGTCCGAACTCCACTGGCCCGGTTCCTGCTGCTGGTGCTGCAGCTCGCACCGACGTGTCGGTGGATCTCTCGCCAGCTGCAACTCTGGCGACCATCACGGGTCGCTCAGCAGCAGTCAAGGGCGGACGCCCAGAACTGACTGAAGCAGCCATTGTGGTTTCCGGCGGTCGTGGCGTTGGCGCAGCAGAGGGCTTCGGCGTGATTGAGGCGCTTGCTGATGCACTTGGAGCCGCAGTGGGCGCTTCGCGCGCTGCTACCGATGCTGGCTGGTACCCGCACACCTTCCAGGTGGGCCAAACCGGCAAGACTGTTTCGCCTCAGCTCTACATCGCCAATGGCATCTCCGGTGCTATCCAGCACCGTGCCGGTATGCAGACATCGAAGATGATCATCGCCGTGAACAAGGATGCCGAAGCACCGATGTTCGAGCTCGCTGACTTCGGCGTCGTCGGCGATTTGTTCGTCGTCCTGCCGCAGTTGACTGAGGAAGTCACCAAGCGCAAGGCGTAGTCAGTCTCAGTTCTGCTCAGCAACAGCCTGACAAAGGCGAAGCCCCAATTTCTTTGAAATTGGGGCTTCGCCTTTGTCCTTTAGACGGCTTGCCAAACGTCCATAGGATGGAGCTGGCGAAAGGCGCTGGCAGCCAAGGAGGTCGTAATGCCCGAGTACGTCGCAATGATTTACACCAAGGATGTCGACTGGAGCCTGCCTGAGTATGCGGCAGATACTGCCGAATACAGCGAGTTCCAGCAGGGAGCTGCCGCAGTGCTTCGAGGCGGAGCTGCTTTGTATCCGACCGCTACGGCTACCACCGTCCGTGTCTCGGGAGGCAAGGGCGGTGATGTGCTCACCACTGACGGTCCCTATGCGGAGACAAAGGAAGCCCTGACCGGCTTCTTCATTATGGAGTGCGCGGATCTTGATGAGGCCATTGCCTTTGCAGCAAAGATCCCAGCGGCTTGGGATGGCGCAGTCGAAGTGCGCCCAGTTCTGCCAATTATGTGAGGACTGCTCATTGACACCGGATGAGTCCATCTCACCCGCGCAAGCGGCGGAGTTGGCGGTGCGTGCTGACTACTCACGGATTCTGGCCACCTTGATCCGAATGACCAGAGATGTGGATCTGGCCGAGGATGCTCTGCAAGAGGCTGCCGTGCGCGCCCTGCAAACCTGGCCACGCGATGGAGTTCCTCGCGAACCGCGGGCTTGGCTCACGGTTGTGGCTCGAAGGTGTGCGCTGGATCGCATTCGCCGCGACAAGGCGCGAGAGGTCAAGGAGGCCGAATCTGTGTGGCTGCTTGAGCACGAGGCACCCGAACCGGAGGCATCAGTTGTACGTGACGATCTGCTGCGCTTGGTCTTCACCTGCTGTCACCCGAGCTTGTCGCTGGATGCCCAGGTCGCCTTGAGTCTGCGCACTCTTGGCGGCCTGAGCACAGTGGAGGTTGCTCGAGCATTGATGGTTCCTGAGGCCACGATGGCTAAACGACTCACCAGGGCAAAGCAGAAGATTAAGCAGGCGCACATTCCGTACCGGGTGCCATCGGATGCCGAACTACCCGAGCGATTGCCAGCAGTGCTGGCGACGGTCTATTTGATCTTCAACGAGGGATACGCGGCCGCTGGTGGCCAGGACGCGATGCGCGCGACTCTCGTTGACGAATCCATTCGCTTGGGTCGGGTTTTGCATGAACTGATGCCCGATGAAGCGTCGATCTCTGGCTTGCTTGCTCTATTGCTGTTGCAGGACTCACGTCGGGCGTCGCGCATTGATGCTGCTGGGGCAGTGGTGCTGTTGGCGGATCAGGATCGCAGTCTGTGGCGCCAAGAGTCGATTCGCGAAGGAGTCGAACTCGTGGGTGAAGCCCTGCGAAGAACGCCAGAACAGCCAGATCCCTATGCCATGCAGGCAGCCATCGCTGCCTGCCACGCGATCGCGGTCGATTACGAGAGCACCGATTGGGACGCGATCATCTCTTGGTACGACGTGCTGCTCAGCGTTCAGGATTCACCATCAGCACGGCTCGGACGAGCTGGCGCAGTGAGTGAACGCGACGGAGCGCAAGCCGGACTCATCGAGGTCGACGCGATCAGCGGCCTCGATGGCTACCCGTGGTGGCACGCATCACGCGCAGAGTTGCTCACCCGTCTGGGAAGGCTCAACGAAGCAGATGCTGCAAGTCAACAAGCCCTTGCGCTGGGCCTCAACGAGGCTCATGCCCGCTTCGTGGGTCGTTATCGAGCAACGAGCTCGTAGCGCAGTTCAGGTCAGGTCAGCCAGCGTTCAAGCGCACCGGTGCTGCAGCCTTGATGGTCTTGCCCTTGATCGGGTTGCAGCCGACGAGCAGGTTGCACATCTGGGTGGCTCCCTTGGGCACCTTGAAGGTCATCGGCTTCTCGGTTGTGCTGTAGACGATCTGGAAGGCCTCGCCGTCCTTGACAAGGTTGCAGGTTGTGCCCTTGGCCTTGGTTACGCAACCATTGAATCGAGCGCCAACGATCCAGTCTTCAAGTGTTGCAAGGCCTTTGGCTCCAGGGGTGTCAGTGAACATCTGGATGCCCCAGAGGTCGTTGTATGGCTCCCAGCGGTACCAGTAGACCCGCTCGATGTTCAATGCAAGTGCATCGAGGTAGGTGCGGGCCACCCATGATGCGGCTTTGGTGCCATCGATGTCGACATCAGGATTCTTGGGTCCTGGACCCTTGAGTCCGAAGTTGTTCTCGGTGTCCCACATGGGCTTGATCGGAGCCTGGGCCTTTATCAACACTTTCTGCCAAGTCTCTGCGAGCTTGGCTCGATCCAGCGGAGTGCCCAGGCTGGCCGGATAGGTGTGAGCAGCCCAGACATCAATAGGCCATCCCTTGGCACCTAGCGCGGCAAGGAAGGCCGGATAGAACTTCATGAAGGCACCGCTCAACCGGGTGCCAGTACTCGGTGCGACAACTATTGCAGCCGGATCGATGGCCTTGATGATGTCGTAAGCCCGCTTGGTGAGATCGGCCATCTCCTCAGGAGAACCGGTGGAGAAGGTGCTGAGATTGGCCTCATTCCAAGGCTGGTATGAGGTGATCTTGCCTTTGTAGCGGGTGACGACTGCCGTGACCCAGGCATTCCACCAGTCGAAATTTCTTGGCATTCCGGCGGCACCTGGCACTGGCAGAGCATCGGGCGAAGGATCATCGCTTGCCCAAGCGGGGGTTCCGGCCAGCACCATCAGGATGTCGGTGACACCGTTCTTCTGCGCGGTCGCTACTGCGGTATCCAAGGCTGTCCAGTCGAAAACCCCTTGGGACTTCTCGATATTGGCCCAACTCGTCTGGTTGTCCCAGAGGCGCAGTGATCCGATCGAGATCGTTGGCCAGAGCCCGTTCTCGGCATTTTGCACCTGCATGCCGAAGAGAGTTGCGGGCACGATCTGCCCAATGGTCCCAGCAGTGCGCTTGGCCGCTGGCGCTGCAGATGCTTGAGAGATGAACGCACCCGCGATCAAAGCGGCAGTGAGCAGGGCCAAGGGTCGGTTCAGGCGCATGATGGCCATAGTTGCATCTGAACCTGTGAAGTTTGTGTCAGAAGGCTATGGATTCGCGGTGGCAATCATCACTGTGACGTCGTCAGTCCATTCGTAGGACAGCTCACGTGCCTGGCCAAGGAGCAGTTCCAGACATTCCCGCGGTTTGGCCCCTGATCTGGTCCACGAGTGTTGCGTGATTTGCATGAAATTCGATTCGGGTGCGGCCTCAAGCAGCCCATCTGTTGCCAAGAGGAGAGCGGACTTCTCATCGAGTGCTAACTGACCCAGACGCCAGGTTCCTCCAAGCGCGCTGATGATCGGGCCGGTCGTGGCAAGTTCGCTGGCTTGTGTAGCCGACACCACCGCAGCGAGAGGGTGGCCAGCAGAGCAGTACGTCAATGCACTTCCTCGCATCTCACCGATGAACAGAGTGAGGAACATCCCGGATGCGAACTGCCGCCGGGCCAACTGTGCGCAGATCACTTCTGGCGAGTCACCGGCCATCAGCGCTGCAGTGACGAGAGTCCGGCTCTCCAATGCAAGCATGCCGGCTGCGACACCGTGCCCACTAACGTCAGCAATGGCGAACAAACGCGCACCAGTCGGGCGTTCCCCGGCCCACCACCAATCGCCAGCGATCAAGCCTTCGACAGGGCGATGAAAGCCAAGGATTCCGCGAACTGGACTGTCGTGCCTGTCGAGTTCTGCTCGTACGGCCAAGGTGAGTGGAGAGCTCTGAGTCAGCGCTTGAGTCGCCTCATCGCTGACGTCTTGCTCGTGGATCAACGAACGACGCATGGATTCGGCATCATGAGCTACGGCGGCAATCTCGCTTGGGCCGGTCGGTCGAATCACATGGGCAATGTGAAGGGCACTTCGCTCAAGATCCTCGCGAAGTCGTATTAGGGGAGAGAGCACTCTGAATCGCAGTCCGAACATCAGCAATGCAAGGAGACAAATGAGCAGCAGAGTTTCGATGATTGCTGTCATTCGCAGAACTGCGTTGGTGTGGCTGAGTGATCGACGAACTTCAGACGCTCCCGAATTGAGCAATGCAAGGTGGGCGTCGGTGGCGCGAGTGAGGACGCGTTCGGAACTCAGACTTCTAGCCTGCATGCCCCGAGTTGAGGCAGACGTGATCGCGTCGGCTCCAGTGGCGACCCAAGCGGCTGCTGCCACGTGTGATGCAAGCGCGAGCAACATCAGTTCCGGATCTCCCTGCGGCCTTCGAGCATTGACCACGGTGGTCTGAAGGCGAGCGACGGAATGCTCGGCAATTTCGCGGCTGCGAACATTCGGGGTGGCAATGAATGCTGCGATCGAGTTCTCTGCCGACTTCTCAGCTTCCAGTAGATCTCGATTCATCGTTCGAGCAGGCAGCCAGAAATCCTGAAGTTCTGCGCGCGCCTCGCGGGCATTGAGCTCGTCATCGATGACAAAGAATCCGCAAACTGCGACAAGGCTCATGCTTGCAACGACAGCGCCGCGTGACCACGTCGTCAGACTCAGCATGGCGACTCCCCCGAATGCACAACTCTGTTGCCGACGTTACGTGGCAAATTGCAAGAATTCAGGACTTTGGTCCCCCTCGCTTTGGTCAGTTGCGCTGTGAGGGGCTACTACTGTTGCGCGCAGTCGAAGCTTCGAGAGGTGCCATGAACCTTGATCTGTCGCGTTGGCAATTCGCGTTGACGTCTATTTACCACTTCGTCATCGTTCCCATCACTTTGGGATCAGTCTGGTTCGTCGTCGGCTTTCAAACGGCATGGGTGCGTACCGGCAATCAGAAATATCTGCGACTGACGAAATTCTTCGGCAAACTCTTCTTGATCAACTTCGCCATGGGTGTGGTGACCGGACTCGTACAGGAATTCCAGTTCGGAATGAACTGGTCTGACTACTCAAGGTTCGTAGGTGATGTCTTCGGCGCGCCCTTGGCGATGGAAGGACTGCTCGCCTTCTTCCTGGAGTCCACCTTTCTCGGACTGTGGATCTTCGGCTGGGATCGCCTTCCCAAGCGGGTGCACCTGGCAACGATCTGGGCGGCAGCGCTGGGCACGTTGATGTCTGCGTACTTCATCTTGGCGGCCAATGCCTGGATGCAGCACCCCGTTGGATACGAGATCAGTGCGACCACGGGCCGAGCGGTCATGAATGACATCGGCGCGGTGCTCTTCCAGAACGCCTCACTTGCGGCGTTTGCGCACACGCTGACGGCTGCCTTTGTTGTTGGTGGGGCATTTGTCGCCTCTATCGCAGCTTGGCATCTGGCCAAGGGTCGCGATGTCGATGTATTCAGGCCCGCGGTGAAAGCTGGTGCGTGGGTGATTTTGATCGCGGCAGTTGGGGTGGCCTTCTCGGGCTCTGAGTTCGCAAAGGTCATGGTTGACGATCAGCCAATGAAGATCGCTGCGGCCGAGGGCTTGTATGAGACCACGGCAAATGCGCCCTTCTCACTTCTGACCATCGGTGATCTGTCAGGCGACACCGCCAAGCCATTCATCGAGATTCCGGGCATGCTCTCGTACTTGGCAACTGGATCCGTCGATGGCACGGTTCAAGGCATCAACAACCTGCAAGCCGAATATGTGCAGGAGTACGGCCCTGGCGACTATGTGCCCTATGTGCCGATGACGTACTGGTCTTTCCGCGCGATGATCGGCTTCGGGATGATCGCAATGTTCTACGCATTGTGGGCCCTGTGGCGATTCCGAGGCGGACGCACGCCCAAGAGCCGGGCTTTTGCAGTCTCGACGGCATTGATCACCTTGCTTCCGCTCGCGGGAATCTCAGCAGGTTGGATCTTCACGGAAGTCGGACGACAGCCTTGGATTGTGTTCGGTTTGCAGAAGACTGCCGACGGAGTCTCGCCGCTCACGAGTTCGCCTGAAATCCTGATCTCATTCATTGGTTTCATCGCTTTGTATGCAGGACTCGCGTACCTGGAGGTGCGATTGATGCTGAAGGCGATCAAGGCCGGTCCGCCTAGTGAGGTCATCGAAGACCCGTATGGGGATTCGCGGCAGGATTCCGACAAACAACTGTACTTCGCGTACTGATGACGGCATTGGGGAACTGACATGGATCTCGTCACAGTCTGGTTCGTGATTATTGCCTTCTTCTGGATTGGCTATTTCATTCTGGATGGCTTCGATCTTGGCGTTGGCATGCTGCTTCCGGTGATCGGCAAGAACGAGGTCGACCGTCGAGTCATGATCAATGCCATCGGTCCGGTCTGGGATGGCAACGAAGTGTGGCTGATCGTCGCAGGTGCGGCCACATTTGCAGCGTTTCCACTTTGGTACGCCACGATGTTCAGTGGCTTCTATCTGCTGTTCTTCGCCGCAGTTCTTGCACTTATCTTTCGAGGCCTAGCCTTTGAATATCGCGGCAAGCACGACACCGTTGCATGGCGAAGGGGTTGGGATTCAGCAATCGTTTTCGGATCGGCAGTGCCAGCCTTTGGACTTGGGGTCATCTTCGGCAATGTGATCGGTGGGTCAATGATCGACTCGATCACGGGCAATGCATCCGATGCCGACTCAATCAACTACGTCGGCAATTTCTTCGGGCTCCTGAACCCATTTTCGCTGGTGCTTGGCGCAATGACACTGACGGTCTTCGCCACGCACGGCGCGCTGTTCCTGGCCTTGAAGACTTCTGGCTCTGTTCATGAAACTGCGCGCAAAACGGCCATGCTTGTCGGCCTGGTGGCTGCGGTCTTCGCGGTCGCCGCCTTGCTTTGGGCTCAGGCATTCAGTGGTCGAGTGGCCGTCACGCTTCCGCTCGTACTGATTGCCGCAGTTCTGTGGCTCGGAGGACTCGGCATGAATCTCCGGAATCGCAATGGCTGGGCCTTCGTGCTGAGTGCGGGCACGATCCTGTTTGCCGTGGCTGCGCTCTTCTTGGGCTTGTACCCGAACGTAATGGTGAGCTCGATTGACTCGGCCTTCAATCTGACCGTTACCAATGCCTCGAGCCAGTCGTACACCCTCACGGTGATGACCATCGTGGCTGTGGTGATGGCGCCAGTAGTGCTGCTCTACCAGGGCTGGACCTACTGGATCTTCCGCAAACGACTGACCAGCGACATGATCCCCATTTCTGCCCACTGATGACCAAAATCGAGCATCGGTCACAATGACCAAGTGAGACCAGTCGATGTGCGCTTGCTTCGGTATGCGCGCAGTTCGCGAGCTTTTCTGGTACTGGCAATTCTTGTCGGGACTGCCATCGCAGTTGTCGTCATTGTTCAGGCGCGATTGCTGTCGGGCGTGATTGTCGATCTCACGTCCGGTGCAGCGAGTTGGGCTGACGCCACTCCCGCAGTAGTTGGGCTCGCACTGGTATTCGCTTTGCGGTCAATGCTGAATTGGTTCGCCGAGACCACGGCCTTTCGCTCTGCGGCTCAGGCCAAGCGCGAATTGCGCGCTTCGGCGGAAGCCGCGGTGCTGCGTGGCGGTGAGCACGGACCAGCAGGTACTCGACCTGGTGAGATGGCAGCATTGCTGTCGCGGGGCATCGACGGACTGGATGCCTACTACGCGAAGTACCTTCCGCAACTCGTGCTTGCTGTGATTGTGCCGCTCACGATTCTGGGAGTGGTCCTGGGTTCAGACCTCTTGAGCTCAGTGATCCTGGCCGTCACTATTCCGCTGATCCCGCTCTTCTTGGCCTTGATCGGGATGTATACGCAGTCACGTGTGGATCGTCAGTGGCGAGTTCTTGGTCGGCTCTCAGGGCACTTCCTTGATCTGGTCTCCGGGCTGCCAACACTCAAGGCCTTCGGTCGCGCCAAAGCTCAGGAGCGGGCGATCAGGGCTATTGGTGAGGAGTACAGATCCTCGACGATGGCTGTCTTGCGCGTCTCCTTTCTATCGTCTTTGGTACTGGAGCTCCTCGCCACAATTTCAGTTGCACTCGTGGCTGTTTCGGTGGGGCTGCGCCTGGCTGAGGGACAGATTGAATACCGCACAGCGTTGTTCGTGCTGTTACTTGCCCCCGAGGCCTATCTGCCGCTGCGGATGGTCGGTCAGCAGTACCACTCGGCTGCAGAAGGGATGGGGGCGGCCGAACAGATCTTCAAAGTGATCGAGTCGATGCCGATCGATATGGATGCACAGTCAGGCATCAGTGGCGAGATACGCGAACTCGGCGTCAGCGAGGTGACTGTCAGCTTCGGTGACCACGAGGCTTTGGCTGCTATCAGTTTCACAGCGCGCGCAGGTGAGATCACTGCCTTGGCCGGGCCGTCTGGGGCTGGCAAATCGACCATGCTGGCAGCAATCATGGGGTTGATTGAGCCGACTACAGGTCACGTGTGGCTGCGCGCGGACGACTTGATTGAGCAATCCTCAGTGTCGCGTGAAGTGTGGCTGCAGCAGATCGGCTGGGTTGCACAGCAACCGCGACTGGTTTCAACGTCGCTGGCTGCACAAATCTCAATTCGCGAGGCCGTGACATTTGGCGCCCCCTCGGCATCTGATGTTGCTGTGTGGTCTTCACTCGCTGAAGCCGGTGTTGCCGATGAATTCTCGATAGATGGCGCAGGACTTGATCGACTCATCAGCGTTGACGGCAGCGGACTTTCGCTTGGTCAGGCGCAGAGAGTCGCATTGGCTAGAGCGATAATTCGTGAGCCGCAAATTCTCATCCTGGATGAGCCCACTGCTGCCCTGGATGCCCACAGTGAGAGTGCTGTGCTGCAGGCCTTGCAAGCAGCTGCGAGCAAGGGTGCAATCGTGCTTGTTGTTGCGCATCGAGCGGCGATGCTGGGTGTTGCCGATCAGATTGTCTATGTTCCGGGGCCGATGCAATGACGATGGCCGCTGAACGCAAACTGTGGCAGGCGATGCGTGCGCAACGCTGGGAGCTTGCGGGCGCCACGCTGCTCGGACTCGTTGCTTCAGCATGTGCGGTTGCACTGCTTGGCACGGCGGCCTGGCTCATAGCGACTGCGGCAGGTGCTCCACCAATATTGACACTTGCTATTGCCGCCGTGATGGTGCGCGCATTTGCTCTCGGCCGAGCAATCTTTCGCTATGCCGAACGAGTGACCGGACATGATGCGGCGTTCCGAGGGCTCGTTGGACTTCGCGTAGCTGTCTATGGACAGTTGGAACGCTTGGCACCTGGTGGCATCGCACACTTCGGTCGCGGCGATCTGCTCGCCAGAATCGTTGCCGACGTTGATACGGCCGTGGATCTGCCGCTGCGTGTTGTACTTCCATGGGTGCAAGGCGCACTGGTCGTGCTTGGCGCTGTTGTCTTTGTCTGGTGGCTGCTGCCTGCGGCGGGATTGCTCTTGCTGGTCGTTGGTCTTGCCGGGGTGATCGCCGTGCCTTGGCTCATTGCGCGATTCACGGCGAAAGCTGAAGCAAGACTCGCGCCGTTGCGTGGCGAACTCTCGTCCTCACTCGTCACAGCCTTTGCAGCTGCGTCGGACATTGAGGCCTTTGGCGCTGGTGACCGGGTGACCCAACGCCTGGCAGCCATTGATGAGCAGCTGACTCGACTTGGACGCCGTGAGGCTTTTGGGCTCGGTCTTGCTGGAGCGCTCATGACCGCAATGCAAGGGGTAGCAGTCGTCGGCAGTGTGTGTCTCGTTGGGCCGGCGATAATCGAGGGTCGGCTGGCTCCGGTGTGGTTGGCGGTGGCAGCGTTGTTGCCGCTGGCCGTCTTCGATGTTCTCGGAGTGATTCCGGGTGCTGCGATCGCCGAACAAGGGGTACGGGCCGCCGCTGTTCGCCTCGATGCGCTCACGCAATTGGCATCGCCGGTGGCCCAGCCCCTGACTCCAGTCATGCTGTCGCCTGGTTTCACAGGACTCTCTTTACGAGAAGCCGATGTGCGTCTGGCGACGGGCGGCAACTTGGTCTTGCAGAACATCAGCTTTTCGATTGCCCCATTCGAGCATGTCTACCTCGTTGGGCCCAGCGGTGCAGGAAAGTCGACTCTTGTCTCAGTGCTCATGGGATTTACCGCATACGGCGGCAGCATCACTGTCAACGATGTTGAACTCAATTCCATTGAGCCGGATGCACTGCGCATGCACATTGGACTTCTTGAGCAGCGATCGCACATCTTCGGCACGACTATTGAAGAAAACGTCTCTCTTGGGAGGCAGAGCGCTGACGAAGGACGCGTGAGCATCGCACTTGCGGATGCGCGGCTGGAGCACATGCTGGCTCGACTTCCCGAAGGCATCAAGACCGCTGTGGGCAGTTTCGGCTCGTCCATTTCGGGTGGCGAGGCGCAGCGCATCGCGGTCGCGCGATTGCTCATAGAGCCGCGCTCGCTGGTTCTGCTCGATGAGCCGACTTCGCATCTGGATGCCGAGAATGCCCTGGCGCTGGAAGAAGTGTTGCGCGAGCAATTTGCCTCGCAGACCACGATCACCATCACTCATCATCTGCTCGCGATTCCTGCGCAGGCTCGAGTATTCGTACTGGAAGATGGGCAGATCTCTGAGTCAGGCACCTGCGAGCAACTGCTTGCTGCTCAGGGTTGGTTCGCCGCGCAATTCGGAGCGCAACTTGAGATAGAGGAAATTTCAGTTCGGTCGCTTCCTCATAGGTGATCTGCGAATGAGATCAGTAGCCGGGGTTTGCATCCTAGGCTTTGAATATGTCGGTGTCGGTGGCCTTGCTACAACTTGAGGTGTCCAGTTCGGAGTCGCCTGAGTCTCGTTCTGCACGCGTCCTGAACATGATTCCGCAGGCGGCTGCGAGCGCCCAGTTCTTGGTGCTGCCAGAGTTGTGGCACGTAGGTGCCCACGACCTCGAGGCGGCCCGGACCCATGCGCAGTCCATCGACGGGCCGCTGGCTCGGCAACTGAGTGCGGCAGCACGCGCCCAGGGAATCTGGCTGCATGCCGGTTCGATCGTCGAACGCGATGCAGCGGGCAATCTCTTCAACACCAGCCTGCTCTTTGCGCCCAACGGCGATCTGGCTGCGAGCTATCGCAAGATGCATCTCTTTGGTTTCGATACCGGCGAGAGCGCCCTGATGTCGGCAGGCAATGAACTCGTGCAGACCGAAACTACGCTTGGCCGTACCGGCTTGACCACCTGTTATGACCTGCGCTTTCCGGAACTCTTTCGGGCCTTATGCGTACAAGGTGTCGAAGCCGTGGTCGTCACCTCGGGTTGGCCGAGTGCACGTATCGAGCAGTGGTCGGTCCTCCTGCGCGCGCGAGCCATTGAAAATCAATGCTGGGTCATTGCGTGCAATGAAACGGGACTGCAGAACTCGTCTGATGGTCCTGTGCAACTCGGTGGGTGCTCCGCGGTCATCAATCCACTGGGCGAGGTGGTAGCCCAAGGTGGAGTTGAAGAGTGCTTGGTGTTTGCGTCAGTGGATATGGCGAGTGTTCATGAACTGCGCGAGTCATTTCCAGTGCTGCGCGACATCAAGCTGGCAAACAACTTCAAGGGTTGAGCTTGGTCTTCAGCCCGATCACTACAACTGGATGTGCGGCCGGGTCCAGCCACTGCACGATTCGACGCATATCGGCTCTGGGCATGCTGACGCAGCCGACTGTTGGCTCGCCCTTGGAGACATGAAGGAAGATGCCGCCGCCGCGCTTGGTATTGCTTGGTTGGTCGGTCCTGCGTACTCCACTGCTCGAGCGAGTGATCTGACCGGTGGACTCGTTGAAACTCGTCGTGACGACGTAGTCGTATTGCGGCCCCAGTTGCCAGAGGTGCTCGACGTAACTGCCATAGGAGCGCCAACTGCGTTTGACATCTTGAAAGAGGTTGTACGTCGAGGGGACCTTGGGGTTGTAAGTCCAGGCGTCATTGCGATCAACCTGCGTGTAGGGGAGCTTCGAGCCGGGGTTGGTGAGTCGGCCGAATGCGGTGGTGAGCGCGAATGTGCCCATAGGAGTGGTGCCGGTGGATTGCCGGCGTTGATCTGCAGGAACGAGTCCGTGCCGACCAAGGAACGCGGAAGTCGATCGACCAATCTGTTTCCAGCCGCTGGCTGTGCGTTCGTAGGTCGCAAGGCGCGCAGTTGTCGATTTCAGACTGTCCGCTGCAACGAGCACGACCTGATTGCTTGCGCCGTTCACGGGCAGGACCAGGGTTTCAGCAGTGGCAGGCGAAGTTGTTGCGGAAGAACCGAGCATGGCGAGCATGCAGCACATCGCCGCATTGATGAGCGACCGGACGCTCATCGTTGGCGTTGATCGCGCTCTGCGAGACGGGTGAACTGCTCGTTGTATGCATTCAGTTCTGAGTTTCCGTCGCGATCGGCTTGGCGATCATTTCTCTTGGCTTCGCGATCATCGCTGCGAGCCCATTGAAATGAGATGACGATCATGACGATGAGCGTAGGTATCTCGGAAAGTGCCCAGGCGACCTGTGCGCCGTTCAGCGAATCCTGCAGCAAGTCAGGAATCCAAGGTGGTCGCACAACTCCGTACCACTCCGCAGCAAGAGGCATGGAACTCATCATCAAGATGACGGCAAAGAATCCATGTACCGAAAGCGCAAGCAGGAGCAGCAGGAGGCGGCCCCAGTAGGCCAGCGGCCGAGGACGGGGATCAATGCCGATGACCACCCAATAGAACAGGTAGCCCGAGAGCAGGAAATGCACCTGCATCACGATGTGCCCGACATGGCTGCCCATCAGCCAACCGAATAATGGAGTCAGGTAGAGGCCATAGAGGCCAAGAACGTAGACAAAGAACACATAGAAAGGATTGGTCAGAATCCGGGTGATCCAACTGTGCAGGAACCAGACGAGCCACTCTCGTGGTCCGCGCTCATGTCCGTGTGATGGCCGAAGCGCACGTAGCGCCAGAGTGGCGGGCGCGCCGAGCACCAGCAGAATCGGCGCGAGCATCGTCAACGTCATGTGCTGCAACATGTGCAGCCCGACTGACACCTGCGCGTACTCAGAGATTCCAGCGTTGGTACACCAGATCGCGACGAGCAGTCCGAGCATCCACGAAATGGTTCTTCCCAATGGCCAGTGATCTCCGCGCGAGCGCATGCGTACAACAGCTGAGATGTACATCGCGGCGGCAAGCAGCGAGCCCGTGAAGAACAGCGGATCCAGATGGAAGCCGAGCGCCACGGAGTCGATCGTCGGCTCCGGTGGGTAGGCGAAACCGAGCAGGCTTTCGCCAAGCGAGGCGAACTGAGTCTCGATGCGCGGTGGCGCCGACGAGGCCAGTGCAACGCCCAGCGCGATAGCCACGCCCATGGTGAGCAGTTCGAGTCCGGCGACTCGTGCGAACACTGAAATGCGCGAAGTCGTCAAGGAGCTGATGATGCGTTCGCGCACTACCCAGGCGATCACGCCCAAGGCGGCCACGATGAAGAGTTTGAAGATGATGATTTGGCCGTAGCCCGTGGAGAAGAGTTGATTGATGGTGTCCAGCCGGGTGTAGGCATTTCCCACTCCGCTGACGGCGACGAGTACGAACGCAATCAAAGCAATACTGGAGAACTTCTGGACTGCTCGCTGGATGGGCATGTCGCGGCGCATTGCATGAAGCGCAAGTGCGAAGAGACCCCCGACCCAGAGGTAGGCCCCGAGAATGTGTGCGGCTCCACTGGTGAGGGCGAGAGCGTGATCGCCGAGGCCTGATCCGTGGCCACTCAGCACGGGAAGCGCAGCGGCCAACAGCGAGGCGACGAGCCAGCCCATGGCAGCGCCAGTGGATGAGCTCAGGAAGCAGCCAACGGCCACCACGAGCGCGAGCGCAGACACTGCAATCAGAGCGCGGGTGGTTGGTACTTCGTTTGCGTAGGTGGCGATGACCTGTGGGTTGAGAGTCTCAATGAGAGATAGGCCAAGAATATTGGCCAACGTGAAGACCATCTGGACGAGTGCGAGCACGGCCCAGACACAAGCTGAGATGCCTGCCCGCACGAGGTCGAGGCGACCGGCGTGCGAGACCACGCCCTTCTTTCCGGCCGGATCCAGCACGCTTGCCGCAAGGAGCCAGCCGATCGTGGACAGCGCGGCAAGGTCGGTAAGGAGTCGCAGAAGGGGAGCGCCCCAAACCACGACTGGTCCTGGGTCAGGCAAACCAAGAGCGGGGGCTTGGTATGAGCCTCCGGCGATGACCAGGCCAACGGCCAGCACGCTGACCAGGGCGACCAGGAACGCCAGCCCAAGAAGGCCCAACGGGACTCGAGTGGCCGGAACGGCAGAGGTACTCACTGCCATCCTTTCCTCCATTCGCGCACATCGTGACCTTACGCTGCAGTCTCCTTCGTCCCACCGTCCGGATGTGCTTGCGCGAAGATGAACGCTTGCCATTGCGAAGAGAGTCGATGGATTCGGCACAATAAGCACATGAACCGGCCATGGCTGCACTCTGTGACGCCAATCGCGCCGCCGCGGTCATCCAATCCGCGGCTGGGAGCGCTCCTCTATGCGGCTTTCGTCACCGGGGTCTGGGCTGGTTTTCTTTCGCTCGCGATCTACTGGCTCGGACGCCTGCTGGGAGTGTCCTTCACCGTGGTGATTCGACAAGGTGAACCTGCGGTTCAACTGACGTGGTTCATGCCGCTGCTCGTACCGCTGTTCGCTGCCCTGCTTGCTGGTTTTGCCATTGTTCTTGTGCTTGGTCGCCGCCATGCTCGCGCGATCGTTCTCTGGGTCGGTGCCCTCATAGCGCTGGCGACAGTTGCGCTTCCGGTGATGCAGCCAAGTTCGGTCAACTGGTCGACTCGAATCTGGCTGCTGGTCATGCATGTTGTGGCATGGTTCTTGATCGTTCCTCAGCTCGCGCGGATTGCTGGTGACTCTGAACCGTCCGCCAGCGAGGTCCGCGATCTGCAATTGGAGTCACTATCGCGACCGTGATGGCTAGTCGCCCGGTCCCGCTCGCAGCGGTCGTTGCACTGCGACCGCGCCAGTGGCTCAAGAACGTTCTTGTCTTTGCCGCCCCACTTGCCGCTGGCAAGGTGCTTGAGGCTGATGTCTTCTGGCCAACGGTCGGCGCGTTCATCTCCTTCTGTTTGGCGTCCAGCGCCACCTATCTGATCAACGATCTGCGTGACGTCAAAGCCGATCAAATCCATCCCACCAAGCGCTGCCGGCCTATTGCTGCCGGCGAGTTGTCGCCAGCCCTGGCCCTCGTCATGGCTATTGCACTGCTCATTCTTGGCTTCGGTATTGCCTGGCTCATTCGCCCCGAACTTGCGGCTGTTATCGGGGCCTATCTCGTCTTCACCGTGTCGTACTCCCTTGGCCTCAAGCACGAGCCGGTAATCGAACTGGCTGTGCTGTCGATGGGATTCCTCCTTCGTGCGATCGCGGGTGGAGTCGCCTCTGATCTGCCCATTTCTCAGTGGTTCCTCATCGTCGCTGGTTTCGGATCACTCTTCATGGCAACAGGCAAGCGTTATTGCGAGCTCTCAGATTTGCAAACTGCGCCCGATCCTGATGCCCGAGTACAGCGCAAGAGCCTTGCTGGCTACTCCCTGAGCTACTTGCGATTTGTATGGAGTCTCGCCGCTGCCGTGACTATCACCGCCTATTGCCTTTGGGCCTTTGAAGTTGGAGCAGAGCCTTCGACTGTTCCCTGGGCCCAGTGGAGTGTGTTGCCCTTCGTGCTCGGGATCCTGCGATATGCCGTTGACATTGATCAAGGCAAAGCAGAGGCGCCTGAGGCTGCGGTGCTGAAGGACCAAGTCCTCTTGCTTACAGGTCTGGTCTGGGTCGTGCTGTTCGGACTCGGTGCGATGGGAATTTGAGTTGACTCAGGAACTTTCGCGTCAGGAAGGTGAAGAACTTCTCACCGGCTGGGGACGCACCGTGCCGAGTCTGGCGCAGGTCGTCAAGTGCAGTTCGACTGAAGAGGTGCAGGCTGCCGTGCTTGGGGCCGGGCCTCGCGGAGTTCTTGTTCGCGGGCTCGGGCGCTCTTACGGTGACGCAGCGCAAAGTGGTGGGGCAAAGGTGCTCGATCTGCAGGCGATGAACGGCATCCAGTACGACTCCGATGCCGGTTTGGCCACTGCAGGCGCGGGCGCAAGTTTGGATTCGATCATGCGCGCGCTGGTTCCTCAAGGCGCGTTCGTGCCGGTGACTCCCGGAACTCGAATGATCACCATTGGCGGTGCCATCAGTACTGATGTGCACGGCAAGAACCACCACGTTGACGGTACCTTCGGCGCACATGTTCGACAGTTGACTCTAGTTGACGGAAATGGTGAGCTTCGCGAGCTGAACCCCGATGACTCCACCGGGTCTCAGTTCTGGACAACTGTGGGTGGCATGGGCCTCACGGGCGCTATTACCTCGGCGAGTTTCGACGTCATCCCAGTAGAAACCTCGCGTATCTGCGTTGATACCGAACGCGCCAAGGACCTCGATGAAGTCATGGCGCATATGGTCGCTGGCGACAGCAAGTACCGCTACACCGTCGCGTGGATCGACACGGTGTCTGCGTCGGGGCGCGGTGTCATCACCAGCGGCGATCACGCCCGTTTGGATCAACTTTCCGTCAAGCAGCGTGCGACCGCGCTTGAATTCGATCCGAAGGCCCTGGCCTCTGTACCAAACATTGTTCCGCCCGGCCTGCTGAACAAGTTGACCGTCCGCGCCTTCAATGAGGCGTGGTACCGCAAGGCTCCCGGCCATCGCACCGGCGAGATTCAGTCAATTGGCGCCTTCTTCCATCCTCTTGATGGAGTGCAGAACTGGAATCGGGTCTATGGACCCGGCGGCTTCCTGCAGTACCAATTTGTCGTTCCGGATTCCGCCTCACAACTTGTACGAGTGGCTCTGGATCGGCTTCGCAGCATCTCAGCACCCAGTTTTCTTACTGTGCTCAAGCGATTCGGCGAGGCCAACCCGGCGCCTCTCTCTTTCCCGCAGGCCGGCTGGACTCTCGCAGCTGATGTGCCCGCCGGGGTGCCCGGGCTTGGCGCGGTTCTTGATGAACTTGATGAACGTGTCGCGGATGCGGGTGGTCGGCTGTACTTGGCCAAGGATTCCCGCCAATCTCCTCAGATGTTCGCCCGCACCTACCCTCGTCTTGGGGAATGGCAGAAGACTCGCGATGAGCTTGATCCGCGCGGGATCTTCACGTCTGATCTTGCCCGGCGACTGTCGATCTAATGAAGCAAAGGGGCTCGAATGAATGACGCGCTAGGGGAACCGCAAGCAATCCTGGTTCTGGGTGGAACGAGTGAGATTGCCCTGGCCACAGTGCGCGCCCTTCCTCGTCAGCGCTTGCGCCGAGTGGTGCTTGCGGCTCGACCTTCAGAAGGTCGCGATGCTGCAGTGGCTGCTCTGAGTGCAGATGGAATCGCAGGCGCGACTGGGGTTGATTTCCAGGCTCAGGCTACGAGCGAGCATGGCGTCTTCATCGATTCGATCTTCGATGCGGGCGATATTGACGTCATCCTGCTGGCCTTCGGCGTGCTCGGCGATCAACTTGCCGAGGAGGCCAGCCCGGATCTTGCCGTTGAGGTCGCCACCACGAACTACACCGGCGCCGTCAGTGTTGGCCTGCATGTGGCGCAACGCTTGCGCCAGCAGGGCCACGGCACCTTGGTGATTTTCTCCAGCGTTGCCGGTGATCGAGCTCGCCGCTCGAATTACATCTATGGCTCGACCAAAGCCGGTCTAGATGCCTTTGGCCAGGGACTCGGCGATGCCCTACACGGCACTGGTGCCAGGGTGCTGGTCGTGCGCCCAGGTTTCGTACGTACGAAGATGACCGAGGGCATGTCCGAGGCTCCCCTGTCAGTTGATCCAGCGGCCGTTGGTGAGATCGTCGTGAAGGCGCTGCGCAAAGGACGCGAGACGGTGTATGCCCCAGGCCCACTGCGCTTGGTGATGGCCGGGCTGAAGACTCTGCCGCGTCCGATTTTCCGCAAACTGCCGCGCTGATGGGTTCGCGTACGGCGGAACTGGAGATTTCGCCCATATTGGAATGAGAGACTGCAGCAATGTCTCAAGCCCAAGACCATGGGCATCCACGTCGCTGGTGGGTCCTTGTCGTCCTTTGCGTAGTGCTGGTGACGGTCACGATGCAGGTGTCGATTCTGAACACCGCTTTGCCGACTCTGGTTCATGAACTTGGTGCGAGCGACTCACAATTGCAATGGATTGTCGACTCATACATCGTGGTCTTGGCCGGACTGCTGCTGACAGGCGCGGCCATTGGCGATAGGTATGGCCGCAAGAAGACCCTCATCGCTGGATTGACCATCACCTTGTTGACCACATCCGGAGCGGCGCTGGCCACCGACCCAATCCAGCTGATCATCTGGCGTGGATTCATGGGAGTCGGCGCGGCACTGACTCTGCCGGCGACTCTCTCCATTCTGGTGGACGTATTCCGCGAGGCCATGGAGCGCCGCAAGGCGATTGCCTATTGGTCGTTGATGAATGCCATCGGCTCGTTCATCGGCCCGATCACCGGAGGCCTGCTCTTGGCCTGGTTCAGTTGGCAAGCCTGTTTCCTGGTCAATCTGCCACTCCTCGCAGCGACGATTGTCCTGTGCATCGTCATGGTTCCTGATTCGCACGACCCAGATGCCGCCAGGTTCGATCTCCTCGGCGCTCTGCTTTCGACCATCGCGCTGGGCTCGCTCATTTGGGCGGTGATTGAAGGCCCAAGCCATGGCTGGACGAGTGTGCCGATCCTGTGTGGGTTCGCCCTTGGCGTTGGCGCCAGCCTGCTCTTCGTCATCTGGGAGAACCACACGCCAACCCCAATGTTCGAGATGTCCCTGCTGAGGAGTCCGCAACTGAGCGCGGCTGCATTGACTCTCACTATCGCCTTCATTGCGATGTCGGGTGCGATGTTCCTGGCTACCATCTCATTGCAATTGGTCAAGGGCTATTCGCCGCTACAGGCGGCCATCGCCACCTCAGGGCCTATCGTCGTGGTGAACCTCATCGTTGTGCCGCGCGCTCCATGGATCATGCAGCGATTTGGTCTTCGCAGGACCATTGCATTCGGCACAGCGATGACCGGTGTTGCTGCATTGGCGATCACGTCCACTTCAACGACCTCCGCCTATTGGATGCTCGGTCTCGGCTTCGCACTGATGGCCGTTGCGTTCAGCGTGTTCATGCCAGCCAGCACTGAGGCGATGATGACCGCAGTGCCGCCCGAGCGATCGGGCGGAGCTTCCGCGTTGAACCAGATCACGAGGCAATCCGGGCAGGCACTTGGCATCGCGCTGCTGGGTGGCATTGCCACCGTCGGATTCCAAGCTCGATTCAGCGACAGCGCACCCGCGCTTGAGGATGTCTCTACTGATGCTGTCTCGCACGCCGGAGCTTCGCTATCCGCTGCTGTTCATCTGGCGGATTCACTTCCCCCGGCATTGCGGGGTCCGTTGATGGATGTCGCAGGCTCCTCGTACATCTTCGGCATGCGCCTTGCGCTCGTTGTCGCAGCGATGCTGGCCTTTGCGGGGGCGGCGTATGCGGTCAAAGCGATTCCTTCTCGAATAACGCACCATGAAGACATTCCGCACGCCCGCACTGAGGTCGAGGACGTCGCGACCGAACGCTGAGGGCCCTGAGTGCACCTGTTGAAAGTGAGCACGCTTGATGGCTACTGGCACCTTTGTTTCGTTGGCGCTGCCCAACTACCGG
The DNA here is from genome assembly GCA_030650795.1 of Actinomycetota bacterium. Classification (NCBI taxonomy): domain Bacteria; kingdom Bacillati; phylum Actinomycetota; species Actinomycetota bacterium. The sequence goes on along the minus strand of JAUSDJ010000006.1, from coordinate 73,980 downwards.
AAGTTCTTTGCCGGTCAGGCAGTTTCGCTCACCGGAACCTGGATCCAGTCCGTTGCCATGGCCTGGCTCATTCTGGAGATCTCCGGTTCGGCCACATCCATCGGTTTGGCCGTCGCCTTCCAATTTCTGCCGGTGCTCGTCTTCGGTCCCTATGGCGGAGTGCTGGTTGATCGATTCAGGAAGCGCAAGCTGCTGCTCATCACGCAGTCCTTGGCCGGCCTGCAGGCTGCGCTGCTCGCCGTTCTTGTGCTGACCAAGCACGCTTCCATCGGGCTGGTGTTGGCGCTGTCCTTGATGCTCGGCTTCATCTACGTGCTCGACATGCCCGCGCGTCAGGCCTTCGTTCGCGAGATGGTTCCACCAGAGCTCGTGCGCAATGCAGTGAGCTTGAACTCTGTAGTCATCAATGGAGCGCGCATTGTTGGCCCGGCGGTCGCTGGCGTCATGATCGCGACGATTGGCCTGGGCTGGTGCTTCGCAGTCAATGCCGCGAGTTTCGTGGCCGTGATTGCCGCCTATGCATCGATGAAGGGCGAACTGCTCCTTCCGAGCGAGCAAGTCGATCGTGCCCCTGGGCAGCTTCGCGAAGGATTGCGCTATGTCTGGCGTACCCCGGATCTGCGCGTCCCGCTGATCATGATGTCGGTAGTAGGCATGCTCGCCTATGAGTTCCAGGTCGTCCTACCAGCATTTACATCAGAGACCTTTCACGGGGATGCATTCAGCTTTGGTGTGATCTCAGCGGCAATGGGAGTTGGCGCAGTCATCGGTGGACTCATCAGTGCCACTCGTCAAAGCAGTGGCATCAAGGCGATTGCCATGGCTTCCGCAGTATTTGGACTTTCCATCCTGGTCACCGCACTGATGCCAAGCGTTATTTGGGCGGCGATCGCCATGGTCCCCGTGGGTGCTGCCAGCATCTGGTTCACGTCGGCCGGAAACAGCGCGGTGCAGCTGCATACAGATCCACAAATGCGCGGACGAGTGATGTCGCTTTGGACGGTGGCGTTCATCGGGAGCACGCCGATCGGCGCTCCAATCGTGGGCTGGATCGCTGAGACCGCTGGTCCGAGATGGGCGCTCGGTGTTGGAGCTGCTGCCGCCTTGGGCGCCGGCTTGTACGGTGCGCGCTGGGCGGCTCGGATGCATCGACTGCCCGCCGTCGCACCTGCGGTGTAGTCCAATGCTGTTACGCGCTGCCGCATAGGCTCTCGCAGGTGCGCTCAGTGAACCGATGGACCGTTCTTGCGGTGCTCTCTGGCGCTCTCGCGCTGATTTCGCTGGACAACACCATCGTCAATGTTGCGCTGCCCAGACTGCAGCAGGATCTCGAGGCCACAACTGCACAACTTCAGTGGGTTGTTGATGCCTACTCTGTGATGTTCGCTGGAAGCCTGCTGATTGCCGGCTCTCTGGGCGACCGATTTGGTAGAAGGCGAATGCTCGTCATTGGTCTGATGATCTTCATTGCCGGATCGACCGCTGCGGTGTTTGCGGTCAATGCCTCTCAGTTGACCATCTGCCGAGCAGTGATGGGCATTGGTGGCGCGTGCATCATGCCGTCAACATTGAGCGTCTTGGTTCAAGTCTTTCCCGATCGCACAGAGCGAGCCAGAGCCATTGGCATCTGGGCCGCCGTGGCCGGAGTCGGGGTTGCCATCGGTCCGATTCTCGGCGGAGTGCTGCTCGAGCATTTCGATTGGCAGGCGATATTCCTCGTGAATCCGCCTATTGCTCTTGCCTTGCTTGTCGCGGTTGTCATCTTCGTGCCTGAATCGCGCGATCCAGAGCGTCCCCGCTTGGATCTCATCGGTGCTGCGCTCTCGGCTGTGGGCTTGGTGGCTCTGGTGGTCACGATCATCGAACTGCCCGATGCGGGACTGAGTGCGTTCACCGTCAGCTCAGGGGTCCTTGCCATTGCGGCACTGCTTGGCTTCGTGTGGTGGGAACGCCGAGCGCCGCGGCCCATGCTGCCCATGGAGTTCTTCTCGCACCGCCTGTTTTCAACTGCAATTGTGATTGTCGGCATCGTGTACTTCGCGCTGATGGGCGCGATGTTCTTCCTGCCGCAGTTCCTTCAGTTGGTTCAGGGCATGACCCCCTTGCAATCAGGCATTGCAATGTTGCCTGGCGCCCTGGGCTTGCTGCTGGCTTCTGTCCTGAGCCCACGCCTGGCCGAGCGATTCGGTTCTCGGCGAGTTGTGGTGACCGGCATGTCGATCGTCGTTGTCGGCCTACTCGGTTTCAGTTCGTTGAGTTCCACGACTGCGTACGCATTCATCGGATGTGTGTTCGGGCTTATGGGCATCGGGCTCGGCTTGACCCTGCCGCAGGCGACCAATGGCGTTCTGGCCTCCGTTCCGACTCAACGATCAGGGATGGGCTCTGCCGTCAACGATGCTGTGGCTGAACTCGGCGGCTCCTTTGGTGTGGCGATTCTCGGTGCAACGATGTCGCTTACCTATCGACAGCACATTGAAGGCGAGATTGTCGCCGCAGGAGATCGCATCAATCTGGTACCGGAGTTTGCAGTGCACGCTGCGCGCGAGTCCTTGGCCGCTGCCTCGATAGCCTCGGGCCAGATCCCATCAAGTGTCGCCAAGGTCTATAGCGAGGTGGCTGGCGACGCCTTCGTGTCGGGAATGACTTGGGCGATGACGATCGGCGCCTTGATCGCCGCCTGCGGTGTAGTCATTGCATGGCGCTTCTTTCCGGCCCGCGTGGAGATTGCTGAGGAGTAGCGACTACATGTCGTTGAGAACGGCCGATGTCTTCTTCACGTGCATGTACTCGGTGTATGCATCGACAACCTCTTCGGGATTGCCGCGCATCATTAATTTTCCGTGATCAAGCCAGATGCAGTCAGTGCTCATGTTGATGATTGTGCGCAGTGCATGCGAGATCAGCAGCATGGTGCTGGAGTTGTCTACCAACTGCTGCATGCGCTCAGTTGCCTTCTCCTTGAACACGGCATCACCGGTGGAAAGAGCTTCGTCGATCAGAAGAATGTCTGGGTCAAGATGCACCGCAACACTGAATGCGAGTCGGGCTGCCATGCCTGATGAATACGATCGCATCGGCATCTCGATGAAGTCACCAATGTCGGCGAACTCCGCGATGCGCTCGTAGCGAGCCTCAAGCTCATCTTTGGTCAGGCCCGCTGCAAGTCCACCAAGGATCACGTTCTCGCGACCAGTCAGTTGGCGATTGAATCCAACGCCGAGCGAGAGCAAAGTGCTGGTGCGACCGACTACTTCGACTTTGCCGCGCGAGGGCGGCACGATTCCGGCCACAGTGCGCATGAGCGTGCTCTTGCCTGCGCCGTTGTGACCGATGATGCCCAACACTGTCCCGCGCTTGACCTCAAAGGAGACATCTTTGAGCGCTTCAACGGTGCGTACTGATCGCTTGCCTCGCCCAAAGCGCACGACGGCCTGCTTCAGAGTGGGGCGTTTTTCGATCGTGGTGCGATAGGTGACATCAAGATCTGCGACGGTGATCGCTACCTCGTCGGAAATCGAACGATGCGCAATTTGCGGAATGGGTTCGCCCATTTCGTCTTCCATCAGCTATCACCCCGCTTCAAGGTCTTGGCCAAACTGTGTTCCTGATCAAATTCGCACCGCAAACTCTCGTTCACGTGAGATGAAGTACAGGGTGCCAATGAGCAAGGTGCCAAAGGCCCAGCCAGCTGCGCCCAGCCACCAGGTCAGCGGTGGCATGATCCCGCGGGCCAAAGTGTCAGTCCACACGCCAAGCAGCGGGTACAGCGGATTGAAGTACTCAAACTTCAACATCCACGGCTTCATCTGCTCGGCGTAGTACAGGACGGGCGAGAGGTAGAGCCAGATTCGGGTCGCATATGGCAGGAATTGCGTTGTGTCGCGGAAATAGACTTGCACAGCTGCCATGAGTGCTGCCAAGCCCGCGGCAAAGATGAAAATGAGTGCGAAGGCCGGGATCGCCATCAACTGCACGACGCTGAAATGCACGGTATTCAGATCGACACAGACGCCGGTGGCCTTCTCGCAGGCCAATGGATGGGGTCCAAACCAATCGAAGTACGCGAAGAATGCAAACAGGATCAACAATGATGGCAAGAAGCGGAAGAACGCGGTTCGAAGGGAAGACCACGGCAGCAGCAGCAATGGGAAGGCAGTGTTCAGCACCAGACTGCCACCACGCACAACAGATTCGGCGCCAGCGGTCATGGTCGCGGAGATGAAGTTGAAAGCAAAGAGTCCGGCGAGCAGGTGGATGAAGAAGTCTGGTCCGCTGTTTCCGCCACGAATGATGTTGACCAGCAGGAAGTACACGGCAGCGTTGAGCGCGGGGCTGATGACCAACCAGAACTGCCCAAAGAAGGTATTGGTGTGCGCTGCTCGCATCGAGGCGCGGGACAGTTCGATAGCAAAGTGGCGTCGGCGCCACAGAGTGCCGAAATAGGTGCTCAGGCGCGGCAAACCTGCCCGATGAGGGAGATAGACGTGGACGGGCCGCTCTTGGGCTTCCACGAGCTCGCTCATCTGCTTCCTGCCTTGATCATGGTGAGACTCACCCTACGAGGGCCACTTGGTCCGGTTTGGTCCGGCACTCTTGGCCGAATGCAGATCGTCCTATGAGACAAGGGGAATCTGGACTCCCTGACCGCGCAGCTGTTCGACCATTTCCTCATAGACGCGATCGATCTCGAGCGTGGTTTGGGAGTCGAATTGAGTGCGCCAGCGTCCGACATGGGCATTTTCAGCATTTACCGTTTCGTCGAACCAGGCCTTCATGCCTGGATCGACCGGAATATTGAGGAAATCGCAGATGCGCTGCAGGCTCGCCTCTCGCTGTTTGTCGACCAGATCCAGCATGTCCACGATGATGCAGCGCCCTGGCGCGCTGGCCAGAGTTGCCTTGTGAATCAATAATGTCCGCTTCTCCCACTGCCGAAGGGAGGCGAAGATCTCATTTGGACCAAAGTTCTGCTCGACAAATGAAGCAGCCACATCGCGGCCGTCGCGAATCATTGCAATGACCTGCGATTGTGGGTAGATCGGCTCGATCTGTTCCGAGATTCGGGCATTGGCTGGCGTGGTGTCTACCCAGCGGCGACCGTTTGCGTCACGGGCAACCTTGGCCATGATCGCGTAGGTGAATGTCTGCGATGCAGCCACTGGATCCTTGCCGAATTCAGCGAGATAGGCCGTACCGAGCGCATCGAGCTCTTCGATGCCGATGGAGGTATGCAAGCCGATCTTCGCAGCGCGCCAAAACCAGAGAGTCTTAGAGCGATCCACACACAGCCTGGCCTCGCGCTTGGAGCGCAAGCGACGTCGAAATGAACCAGTTGCCATGGTCAGGGCTTCGGCGACCCCGTGATCATTGGCCAGGAATCTGATCTCTGGAGGATCGGTGAGCATCAACTCAGGATGGTGACCCAGAATCTGCCCCAGAATGGTTGATCCGCTGCGGCCGGTGCCACCAACGAGTACTGGATTGAGGCAGTCGTCCGATCCCAAATTCACCCGCTGACCCTACTACAGCGGGCTCACGAAACTCCTGACCAAACATGCGCATGAGTGCCGCTGCGAAAGGCCTATCCTCAACCTCCATGGCGTTCTTCTCCATCATCGTTCCCGTGTATAACGTGCAGTCGTACATCCGTGCCTGCCTGGAATCGGTGATCGATCAGAATTTCGACGACTTTGAAATTGTGGTCGTTGATGACTGCACTCCAGATCACAGCGGGCAGATCGTCGATGAGATGTCGAGCCAGGATTCGCGCATTCGGCCATTGCACTTGGAAGCCAATGTCGGCTTGGGTATGGCGAGAAATGCAGGCGTGGCCGCAGCTACAGGTGAGTACATCCTGTTCCTTGATGGAGATGACACCTTCGCTCCGGGCTCATTGAAGGCCGTCGCTGACAAACTGCGCATCAATGATCTGCCGGAGGTATTGATCTACAACTACTCACGCGTGTGGTGGGATGGTCGACAGGCAGTCAGTTGGGGTGCCGAACTACTCGCGAATCTCTCGGTCGGCGTGTTTCGACCGCAAGAGCACAGAAGACTGTTCAATCTGCTTCCCATTGCGTGCAATAAGGCCTATCGACGCGAGTTTCTGCAGCAGTTGGATGTGCATTTTCAAGCTGGTCTCTACGAGGATATTTCCTATACCTACGCGGTCCTGTTGAATGCCCGTACTGCTGTCTCACTCAATCGGGTCGTCTTGCTGTATCGCCAACGTCGCTCGGGCAACATTCTTGGTACGACCAGTCCGAAGCATTTCGATGTCTTCACGCAGTACGACCGTGTGTTCGCCGAGGCTGATCGAATCGCGATCAGCGCGGGAATGCGCAGACATCTATTTGACATCATGGTCAATCACTACGTGATTATCCTGCAACACGCAGGCCGGCTGGCGAAGTCAGATCGCCGCCGCTTCTTTGCACAGGCTTCAGTTTCTGTGGAGCGACATACGTCTCAGTCCGACGGCGATCACACTCAGAACCGTCCGAGCAATATTAGGTCGCGACTGTTCAGACGAAATTCCTATTCCTCCTTTGCCATGTACAGCTGGGTTGATCGGAGGCGCGCGCCAACTCGCCGATTCGTTGGACGCATTTACTGGCCTTTGCGGCGCGCGGTGCGCAAGGTGCGAGCTGTCGGACGTCTGTATTACGTGTTCGCCCGGATGAGACCAATCGATTCCAATCTCGTGGTGTTCTCGGAGTATTGGGGCAGCGGATTTGGCTGCAACCCGAAGGCAATCTTTGATGCGCTGCCGGTCGTGGCTCCTCATCTCAAAGCTGTTTGGATCATGGAGAAGGACAAGACCGATCGCCTGCCGGCGGGCGTTGCGCATGTTGCGCCCAACTCCTTGAAGCAGTGGGTTGTGCTGGCTCGCGCGAAATACTTCGTCAACAACGTGAACTTCCCGGGTGGATTCGTCAAGCGTCCCGGTCAACTTATGATCCAAACCATGCATGGCACTCCACTCAAGCACTGTGGACTTGATGTGATGGGGCACGACGTGGCAAGCAATGCCATCGATCCCAACAGAGTGGCGCCGCGCAAGGCAAATCGCGTCGTAGCGCCAGATGCAGCGCGCAGCCGGCAGGAGTTCGTTGATCTGCTTCGTCGCAGCGACAACTGGGATTTTGCCGTGAGTTCCAACTCCTACTCCACTGAGATGTGGGGGCACGCCTACCCATGTTCGTACGACTGGCTTGAATATGGCTATCCACGCAATGACGTGCTGGTCAACGCAGGTCCTGCCGATGTGCAGGCAAGTCGCGCGCGTCTTGGCGTGCGCCCCGAGCAGCAAGTGGTCTTATACGCGCCCACCTACCGCGACGTTGAAGGCGATACTTCGCTGCGCATCGACTTCGCCGATCTGATTGAACATGTCTCAGAGGATTTCGTCTTCATCGTTCGGGCGCACCACACCACGAGTTTGGGCCCGCGCATCAACGATCTCGTTGCCTCTGGGCGGGTCATCGACGGATCTGCGTTGCTGTCAATCATTGATTGCTACTTGGCATCCGATCTGCTGATCACAGATTATTCGAGCGTGATGTTCGATTTCGCTGTGCTCAATCGCCCGATCGTCATCTTCGCCGATGACTGGGAGGCGTACCAGGAGGCTCGAGGGACCTACTTCGACCTGCTTGCAAGCCCGCCAGGCGCTGTCGCTGTGAATCAGGCTGAGTTGGTCAAGGTCTTTGTCAATCGCGAGTTTGAAGATCGCGACAATCAGGAGCGACTAGCAGAATTTCGTACCAGGTTCTGCAGTTTCGATGACGGTCAAGCAGCTCGTCGAATCATTGAGCAAGTAATGCTGGCGCGCTGAGAGACCCGTTAGGCATGTTGTCAGCTGTTCGGCAGCTTTCTCCGGTGCAATGCTTCATTTCCTCTAGCTGTGCGTGAAGTTGCGCAAGGATTGCCGGGTTTGTCGTGCGGGCGACGTTGTTGATCTCATACGGATCAGCCACGAGATTGTAGAGCTCAATCTCTTGATTTGTGTACTCGATGTAGAGCCACTGCTCGCTGCGCAGCGCGTGGAAGTTGGGTGGCTCGATGCGTGAATAGTCGGGGTCACCGGGTTGAGTGTGAGCGAGGCTTTCAGTGAGCGTGGCAGTACGCCATGGCACATCGGTCTGATAACTCAGAAGTGGCATCAGGCTGCGTCCGTCAACAAAACTCGGTGTTGGAGCACGGAAGATCTCGCTGATCGTGGGCCCAAGATCCACCATCGATGTGGTCTTGCTGATGGTTGCGCCCGGTGCGATGCCCGGGCCGATCAGCACTGCTGGAACCACGGCATCTTCGCGGAACGCGGTTTGCTTTCCGGTTGCGAGTCGGTGCACTCCAACGTGATAGCCATTGTCGGAAGTCACGATGATGAGGGTGTCTTCCAAATGCCCGGAAGCCTTGAGCTGCGAGCGAAGTGCTTCGTATGAATCCGCGACAGACTCAGCGGAGCGCAGACGCTTGCGCCACAGGTCGTCGAGGTTCTCGATGCGCGTTGACGTTAGAGACGGCAAGTCGCGCAGCCAACTCACCTCGTCAGTACCCTTGGCGTTGAACGAAGGCACCCGAGGCAGCACGTCGGTCAGGTGAGTCTGCGCGTTCTGTGGTGCGATGGGGAATGGCGTATGTGGGTTGTACGTCGCAAACTCCATGAAGAATGGCGACTGCAGTGTAGAGAGATGCTGTGCGGCGTCCAAAGTGAGCACGTCGTTCAGGAAGTCATTTGGCGCAGAACCGTACTTCTGCAGGGTCCCATTCACGTTCAATGTGTAGTTGACACCCTGGTAGGCCTGGTTCTTGGAAATGGAGGATTCGAAGTAATCCCAGCCCGGCGGAATGTACGTCTCCGTTGGCGCGTCAATTGGAAAGCCGTTGAGGTACTTGCCGAAAAGCGAAGTGTTGACTCCCGCCTTCTGCAGCCAAGTTGGCAGGCAGTCATTTTGAAGGTCGCGAGCGTAGAACTTCGGCCAGCCTCCACCTGTCACCAGCACATTGGAGATGACGCGGTGGTTGTGCACGAATTGGCTGCGCATGAAGGAGGTGCGTGAGGGGCAGCACAGGGAGTCGGTCACGACAAAGTTGGTCAGCGTGGTGCCAGCGCTCTTCAACGCAGCCAGTCGTGGAATTTGATTGAAGGCCGTCCAATCCAAGTCATCGGCCAGCAGCAAGACCACATTCTTGATCTGAGAGAGCGAACCTTCGGCTATTGGTTGGTCGGTGGGCGTTGGCGCTGGCGAATCTGAAGCGCCAGGCGTTGTCGGGGCATCACCGGGCAGCACTTCGCCTGCTCTTGCCGAGTTCGAGAGGACAACCATCAGCAAGGCAAAGACCGCGATGATCACACCGACGGTGGTGAGAGCTGCTGTCGTGACCTCGACTCGCTTTCGGCCGTGAACCTCGGTCAAGATGCTGCTCCTGCAATTTGGGAGGGTTTGGGCCAGGTGGCCGGTCATTCAGAATACGTCAAAGCACCGGTGAGACCTGCCTCCCGCCACCGGCTGTAGCGCTCGTCACATTCAACCCAGTCATAGACTGCGGGCTCGTGTGTGGGGCAGTCGCGCTGTTGGAGGATGAATGACGCCGCAAGCCCTGCCCAGTTCCAGTGCGCGTGAGAACCGTCGTGAGGACATTCAGGGGCTGCGAGCACTTGCGGTCGGCTTTGTCGTTGCGTTTCACGCTGGATTGCCAGTTCCCGGTGGTTTCCTTGGCGTGGACGTCTTCTTCGTCATTTCGGGCTTTGTCATCACCGCCATGCTGGCGCGCGAATGGGTTCGCACGCAGAACCTGAAGTTCTCGACCTTCTATGCCCGTCGCTTTCGCCGATTGACGCCGGCACTCGCATTGCTCGTCGGCGTCGTTGTCATCATCTCGGCGCTGATTCAGTCGCCAATGGGTGACCAGCAGATAGCAGCGAAGACCGGCATCGGCGCATTGCTGCTCACCGCGAACGTCGTGATCGCCAAGGTCACGGGTGGCTACTTCGACGCCCCAGCCGCATCAAACCCATTGCTGAATACTTGGTCACTCTCAGTCGAGGAGCAGTTCTATCTGATCTTCCCCTTGCTGCTTTTCATCGGTTGGAAATTGGCCAAGAGAGCCAATGCGCGTTGGATTCCAGCGGCACTGGTCGGCGCTGTCGCATTCGGATCAATTGCAATTGCAATGCTCGAGGCACAAGGCCATCAGATTCCGTTCATGCCCACTTGGCTCGGCGGCTTCTACGGCCCAGCCAGTCGGGCTTGGGAGTTTGCCGTGGGGGCCTTGCTGGCGCTGGCCGCTAGCAGAATTGAGTTGCGTATTTCGCGCATCCTTGGCTTTGTCCTAGGAGTGATCGGCCTAATTGGCCTTGTAGCTTCACTCGCTTTGGTTACCGATCAGACGGTGTGGCCGGGCCCGCTCACAATTCTTCCCGTCGTCAGCACACTCTTGTTGCTGGCCTGCGGGATGAACGAGGGCAATGTGGTCAGTCGCTTCCTTGGACGTTCGCCTTTCGTCGCCGTCGGAAACATCTCCTATTCCTGGTACCTCTGGCATTGGCCGTGCATCGTGTTCGCCCTGATGCTGTGGCCCACGACCCCAGGCATCGCGTTCGTGGCCGCCATGGCATCGCTGCTACCCGCCATTGCTTCTTACAACTGGCTGGAACAGCCGATCCGCCTATTGCGCGACGTGAGCAAGCCACGGATGGCGCGCCTTGTCGCATTCACGCTGGTGCCCCCGATTGTGCTGGCCCTGGGCTTGTTGTCGGCCGCAAACAACGGCTTCTGGACCCCGCGGGTGCAGAACTTCATTGCAGCGGTTTCGCCAATGCACGCCGGCAATGCGGCTGGTTGTAACAAATCGATTGCGCCCAGTGACCGCAGACCCACAGCTTGTATGTGGAATGCCGCTGCAACGGGAACTCCCGTGTATCTGATTGGCGATTCGCATGCTGACCACTTGAGCGAAGGACTGATTGGAGCGACTCAGGCCACTGGCCGGCCTCTCACGATCGCGACAGCGAACGCCTGCCCATTCATTGATGTGCACTTTCATTCGAATGCTGCTCCGCGTTCGAAGTGCCGGCAGTTTGTGCAGAAGACTTTGCAATGGCTGGAAAGCCAACCGCCGGGAGATGTCGTGTTGTCTGGCTCGAGCGTGTATTGGAATTCCAAAGTGTTCTCAGCCGGCCCGACAGCTGATTCGATGACAAACGAGCGCGAGGCGAAAGACGCAAACCTTGTCGCCGGTTTGATATCGACAATCACCAGGATCCAGAAGGCTGGACACCGCGTGATCCTTGCGCAGGATGTGCCGTTCTTCGCAAGGCCATATGCATCAGATCCGCACCAATTCTCGGCGATTGAGATTGCGAGGAACGTCGATCTTGGAACAACGATGACGCGTGCATTCGCGGATGAAAATCAGAAGTCAGCCCGGGTCGGAATTGCGGCAGCCGCCAAGGCAACGGGAGCGATCGTTTTGGATCCACGAAGTTACTTCTGCCCCCAGGATCAATGCACCACGCAGTTTGGTGATCTCTACCTCTACCGCGACGACGGTCACATCTCCGTAGGAGCGAGTACACAACTGGCTCCATTGATCAGTTCGATTCTCGGGTCGAACTGATCAGGTCGTAATGCTCTGTTCAATATCGATTTGTGGGCGCGTTCCGGACCTCGCTGCTTGCATCGCGCTTTCTGCTCGCCGCTCGGCTTCGACTGGGTTCTCATCAGGGCGCAGGAGTGCGGCACCCGAGGTAATGGTGAGTTCTTGTGGAGCGGCACGCACCACGCGACGCAGGACTTCCTGAACTTCTGTTATGGATTTTCGCCGGATCAGCAATGCGAATTCGTCTTCACCGTATCGCGCGATCACGTCGTCAGCTGAGAGTTCCTCGAGCCATGCGATGGCCGCAGAGATGAGCAGAAGATTTCCAATGTGCTGACCTCTTGTCTCAAGATGTCGGGTGAAATCGTCGATGTGAAGAATCGTTATCGCGCATACGTCATCCACTGATTGAGTGCTAGCGGCGTGAGAGACCAGATGGTCATTCCATGTGAGACGGTTCGGCAAGCCAGTAAGGAAGTCCGTTCGCTCGAGTTCCGCTAGAGCAGTTGCCTGTCGTTGCGAAGTGCGCAGCAGCAAATGCATTCTGGTCAGAACGAGCACAAACAAGATGAGGATCACGGGCACCAGTAATCGAAGTACGAGCGATCCCGTGATGGACAACTCAAGAAAGACAATGACTGGCACCGCCAACACGCTGACGCCGATGAGAAGTTGTCGCGTAGTGGTGACCACCGCTCCTCTAGTGGTTTTAGCGGCAACAAATTGCCTAGCTCCCGGCGACAGAACCGCGAGAGTAATACAGAGCATTGCCGCGGTCCAGACCGCTTCCATTGAGGTGAAGGGCGTCCATACTTCAGCGAGTATTTGGTTGTTGTAGATCAGGTCGTACGCAAGAAACAGTCCCATCGAAATTGCGAGAAGAGTGATTGCCAGGTTGCGTGCGTGAGGCAGCATGAGTAGTCGAACGAGCGCGGCGAGGAGCACAAGATCCAGTAGTGGATAGATCAGCGAGAGCACTGTTGCAAGATTCCACTGGCCGTTGGAAGTCCACATCGGACCAATGACAAAAGCTCCGACGGTGCCAGCTGCTGCAACCACCATGATGGAAATGTCGATCCAGGAGGACAGGTCTGCACCCGGATTCAACTTGCGCCCTAGAAGAAAGAGCCCCGTGATCCCAAGAGCGGAGGCGAGGATGTAGAGCACGTCCGCAGGACCTGGAAACGGTGAGACATTGAGAATCAGCGCCTGGTAGTCGTAAATGACGTCAGCTATTGCAGTGAGGACCAGGTATCCGCCGAGGTAGAACCAGACCGCCCTAACGGCTTTCGGTAGTGTCAAAAAGGTCACGATGAAGATCAGGCTGGCGACTATTTCGGTGCCGCGTGCAAGAACTGATCGCTCGATTGAGTCCGCCGGAAGAACAGCGATGGCCACAACTGCGATTCCACCGCCGATGGCTGTGGCCCACCACTGGCGTGATAAGCGCACAGCGCCGGAGAAGTGGAGGGCGGGGCTCACTCTCACATGGTAGACGTTTGTATCAAACTCCAACCCGACATCGCTGCACGTCGCGCGCACACCACCCCTTGCGCTGCTAGGTGCTCAAGCGACTCGGGTCAACTGTTCGACATTGCCTGAGCCGAAGCCGAGGTTCAGGCCAGTGACTCGAGTTCTTGTGCCGTAGAAGTCGACGGCGAACTCGTAGGGGAAGTCGCCTGCCCCCATGAGTCCGACGAATTGATCCGCGGTCCAGTGGCGCAGCGAAATCACGACCTTGTTCGGTCCCATGCTTACTCGTAGAGATGTGCCCAATCGAGTTACGGTGACTTTTCCAAAGAAATCATTGCTGTATGTACCGACATAGTTGGACAGTTCGCGATCCGAGCTCGGATTGCTGGGCTGCTTGTCAGCGGTGAACTGCGGGTTCGGGTCGTAGATCGGCCCGAAGGCGGCCTTGGTTACGGCAAACCAATCGCGCGAAACGCTTCCAGTTTGCACGAGATCCATGAAGCTCTCTGCCACGGCTTCGGGCAGACCGATGAGTCCATTTGCTAGCACCACGATGCCGAGTCTGCTTGCGGGCGCCATGATGTAGGTGGTGCCAGCGCCTGCACTGAAGGCACCCGAGTGAGTCAGACGAACCTGACCAGTGCGGTCAACGGAAACAGCCATGCCGGATCCGTACCAACGCGGAATAGTCGCTGCGTCGCCCACTGGTGTCGTGCGGATCTGCGCAGTCTGAGCAGCGGCCAATGCTTTTGGACCAACGATCTGCGCGCCACCGAAGCGGCCGTGGTCCATCTCCATTCGCATCCACTTGGACAGATCGAGCACATTGCTGCTCACCCCACCTGCGGGTGATTGTGCGTCGGCATTGCGCGTGTAAATGGCTTGCCAGGTTCCGTTGATGGGCACATGGAGTGATGTCCGATTGGGATGCGAAATGAATCCGACGTAGGTCGAAGAAGTCGCGGTCATGCCAAGTGGCTTATAGAGGAGGTCCTCAGACAGAGATTCCCACGGCTTATGCGCGGCCGCGGCGACAGCCTCGGCGCCGATGGTCAGGCCGAAGTTCGTGTAGAGATGCTGCAAGCGGAACGGCGACAACGGGAGCGTTGAGATGCGCTGCATGATCTCGCTTCGGTTATAGCCAATGGCCTCGAGCACGTCGCCTGATTGGTAGGGCAGCCCGCTTCGCATCGCATACATGTCGGCGATCGTCGCTGTCTTGGTTACGTATGGATCACGGAGTTTGAAACTGGGCAGGTATTTCATGACGCGGTCCTGCCAGCTTGCGATTCCCTTGCCGACTGCCGCCGCAACGACCGAAGCACCGATCGATTTGGAAACAGAAGCAAGTTGAAAGACTGTGTCGGCGGTAACCGGATCGCTGGTGCCTGCCTTGCGAACGCCAAAGCCCTTCGCATACAACAGTTGATCGCCACGCACCACCGCGATTGCCATGCCAGGAACACCAGTCTTGACTAAGGCATCCGCACCAAGTTGATCGAGCTTGCCTACAGCAGCTGCAATGCGGGCATCAAGTGCGGGATCTGTGCTGCTCGGTTGAGTATCAGCCGATGCTGGCAGAGCTATGGCTCCAAGAATGCACAAGCCTGCGACGGTGGCGATCAGTGTTCGGCTGGTCCGCATTCGCTAACGGTATTGCTCATGATTGCGAGTTGCGAGAGTTGGCCAGGATCGGAATCACCCCCGCGGGTGTGCCTTCTGCTTGAGAGTCAGAGCGCCCTCGTAGACCGACAGGATGCTGCCGTCTTGCATCTTGACTTTCCAAATAGGTGGGTTCGACTCAGGTGCGATGGCGGATCGCCAGCGTGCCGTACTGATCTGGAAGTCCCTTGCTTCTCACCCGAATGGGGTATTTGCCTGGCAGGTCGAAAATCATCGTCGGCAGATTGAGTACCCCTTGGGCCGAAGAGTGACCGCTGCCCACACGCATCCATCGATCATCAATGCGCAACTGCGTGACGTACAGGCTCGACGGGTGGACGTGAGCCCGGGGGATGATCCACATCGTTGTGCTTGATTGAGTGACGGGCGCTGCGGTTGTGGCATGAGTCGTTGCCAGCGGAAGTCGCTGAGGCGGCGTCGACGGAGTCCCACTGTCGACGCGCACGCCTCCGCCCAGTCGCGTGACTGATGAGGCCTTGGGTACCAGTTGCCCAGCTCGCGCAGCGGACTTGTTCGAATTCGCGAGCAGTGTTGCGAGCGTTGCAAAGTTCGGCACGCCCATCCCCGACGTCATGTCGAAACCGGGCATCGCATTCCAGCCAGGGATCCCATTCATCGAGAAGCCAAACAGGTTGTTCGTCCCCTGCGTCACATCATTGAAGGCGATGGCGAATGCCGGGTTGTAGATGACGGAGTGCACATCCATGGGCCCGCCGCCTTGGATGTTGGTGATCGCCGGAAGTTTGCGGGCGCTCAAGTAGGCGTTCACATTGGCCAGGCCGACTGCAACGGCTGGCGTTGCAGCGCTCGTGCCTGCGCCACCACTTGGATTCCATTGCACCTGTCCATTGGGTCCAGGTGCATCCGCGTACATGGCGTAGAAGGGCCAACCGGCCAGGGCTGCAAGGTCGGGAATCATGCGCTGCTGCGGCAGGCTCGGATATGCAGCGGTGGCGGCGGTCTTCTGCTGCGCGAGCATTGGGAACACCGCGCTGACTCCGCCACCGGTCGCTCCCGGCTGCGATCGAACGCCGTTGAGTACGTAGTTTGTGCAGTTGGCGTCTACGGCCCCGTTGGGCAGTGGGGAGGCCGAGTTCCATACCCATGGCGTGGCTGGGACGCCGCTTTGATACTTCGGGAAAGGACCAGTTCCCAGAGATTGGGCCTGGCTGTCCCACTGCGTGCCACCGGCATTGACCACGGCGGGGTCGCTGCCCGGAAACACCGGCGTCAGGGTGCTTGACCCGCCTCCACCCTGCTTCTGGCAACCACCAGGCCCGTTGTCTCCTGCAGGCGTGACGACGATGATGCCGAGATCCTGAAGGTCAGCGAGCATGTCGCTGGCTGCCTGCCATTGCGACGTGAGCACCGTTTGGCCATTCACCACAGCTGTGTCTGCAGATTCGGGATTGCCGTAGCTCGCCGAGATGATGCAGCCGCCAGCGGGGAAGTTGGGCCCGCGCGTGGCCGTGGGCACCCACTGCCCGGCCGCCGGTTCGCTGGAGAAGACGACTCCGCACGCCGTCGCAGCGAGGATAAACATCTGGGCGGTTGAGCCTCCTGTATTGGTAACGACCAGGTTCGCATTCGGCGGCAGCGCTCCGCTCATCACGACGAGGTCGAGATCAGCCTCACCACCGCTGTCGCCGACGCCTGGCGGATAGGCAGGGTCGCTCACAATGGTTGGGTTCATCGCGGGCAGCCCGCACGCCTGCATCGTGGCGTTGACGGATGCCATCTGCGGTGCGCTGTTGGTCTCAGCGATAACGATTGTCTGAGGTGCCGCGCCAGCTCCCACGGCTAGGGGCAGGCCCATGACCGAGGCTGCCATCTGAGGAGAGATCCCCCCGGGTTGGTTGCAGCCTGCAGGGAAGCCTGGAGTGGTGAAGGCGGAGGTGGCCGCGTTCACAGGAGTGAGCAACAAGGTGCTCAAGGCGGTCAACGCGACGATGGCCGACGTGGCCACACGGTGGAGGCGCATCGGCGCAGCGTAAACCCCGCACGCACGCTCGCTGGACGCGTTCAAAATGTGACTGGAGCGGGTGACGGGAATCGAACCCGCACTGTCAGCTTGGGAACGCGTAGACAGTGCGACTTATTATTGTTTGTTTGCAACATGTTTCGGGTGTAGCGTACCCCATTCGTGGAACAACCGTGGATTTGGCCGGGGGCAGGTGATTCGCCTCCCGGTCACGTCCGGTCACTGGAGGTCGCATGGCACAGCGGCGGTCGTTTGGAGGCGTCGAGAAGTTGCCGTCCGGCAGATACCGTGCCCGCTTTCGTATTGATGGCCGGTGGGTGAACGCGCCGACAACCTTCGCCACCAAGACCGAGGCGGCAATCTTCCTGGACTCGGTGCGCACCGATCAGGTGCGCGGTGCGTGGAAGGCGCCGCGCGTCGTGCGGATGACAGTCAATGAGTACGGCCAGAAATGGATCGAGCAGAGGCAAGGGCTGAAGGCGAGTACCCGGGCCGAGTACGAGTCGTGCTGGCGCCTCCACATCGGTCCGTACCTGGGCGACCGCATGCTGGACCGGGTGACGCCAGACATGGTCCGCGACTGGAACGCCCAGATGCGCACGCGGCTGCAGGAAGAGCTCGCCGCAAAGGACGCCGCCCACGCCAGGCGCGAGCAGAGTGCGGCGAAGGGTGCGCGCAAGGACCGGCAGCCACGCCAGCTCACCCAGGCGAGCGTCCGGGACGGGTCGGCGACAGTCGCGCGCGCCTACCGGCTCCTGCACTCGGTCTACGGCACGGCCGTCGAAGACGATCTCGTCACGGCGAACCCGTGCCGCATCAAGGGAGCGTCCTCCCGCAAATCTGCTGAGCGCCCGGTGCTGAGCATCCCCGAGGTACTGGCCTTGGCTAAGGAAGTGCCCGAGCGCTACGAGGCACTCGTCCACCTGCTCGTCTGGTCAGGCCTGCGCATCGGTGAGGCGTCCGCGCTCCAACGACGCGACATCGACCTGACGGCAGGGTTCGCGAGCCTGAGCGTGCGGGAGCGCGTCTACCCGGTCAAGGGCGTACACGACCTCGATACCCCCAAGAGTCGAGCTGGAATCCGGACGATCGCGATCCCACAGATGCTGGCGGCCCAACTCGAGCACCATCTCAAGACGTACACACGCGCTGGGCCCTCAAGCCTGATCTTCACCACCGAGAGCGGCAGCTACATTCGCACAACCTATTACCAGATGCTGCGGCGAGCCCTGAACCGGATCGGCCGACCCGACATGCGCCCGCACGACCTCCGGCACACCGGCATGACCCTTGCCGCCGAGGCGGGCGCCTCCCTGGCCGAGCTCAAGCACCGGCTCGGGCAGTCCACCACCCAGGCGGCAGAGATCTACCTGCACGCCACCGTGGACCATGGACGGCGCATAGCGGATCGCATGGACGAATTGGCGCAGGAGCCCGAGCAACGTCCGGCCCATCACTAGACGGACTGCAGCGAGGCCTTCCGGATGAATACAACACTTGCGCTATATAGCCTAGAAGGTGTAGCGTGACCGCTCGTTGGGAAGTGGAAGTTGACCTTGTCGGGGACTGGCTAGTTTCGCTGGACCAGAAGTCCTACGAACAGGTCATCGCTGCTCTTGAGTTATTAGCCGAACGCGGACCCGGGCTGGGACGGCCTCTGGTCGACTCAGTGGTCGGCTCGCAACACAAGAACATGAAAGAGCTACGGCCGGGATCTAGCGGTCGATCCGAACTCAGGGTGCTGTTCGCATTCGATCCGGATCGCCGCGCGATCCTGCTGATGGCCGGAGACAAGGCTGGGAATTGGCAGAAGTGGTATCGAGTCAACATCCCGCTCGCTGATGCACGCTTGACCGAGCACTTGGACCGACGAGGAAAGGAAGGGCATCATGGCTAAGAGCCTTGAAGATCTGCTGCGCGAGCGCCCTGTGGATCGCGCTGTGGTCGATGCGCACAAGAAGCGCTTGCTCGATGAGGTCCGTGCCTATCGGCTTCGCGAATTGCGCGAGGCATCGAACCTGACCCAGGTTGAACTCGCCTCGCTACTCCATGTCAGTCAAAACCGCGTCTCTCGCATTGAGCATGGAGAGATCGAACGCTCTCAAGTCGATACCCTCCGCAAGTACGTGGAAGCCCTTGGCGGCACGTTGCACGTCGAGGTTGAGTACGGGGACGAGCGCATCCACATCGCGTAGCCATCAGAAGGAAGCTGCGCTCAATCTGATGATGGCTACGCAGAAATGCTCGTCGGAGTCCTGAGCATCTCTAAGTGCCTGGCGAGTTTCTTGGTGTCTGCTACCCGCCCCTCAAGAAGGGCCACAGTGACGGTCTGACGTTCGGCCTTGGACAGCGGCTCCAGAGTTATGCGCATCCCTAGCGCCGCCGCGACTTCAGCAAGCGTGCCCAGGGTGGGATTCGCATGGTCTGACGAGAACAGCCTTCTAATAGCGGCAGGGTCAACTTGGATCGCGCGAGCGAGTTCGGCCTTGGAAAGCCCGGCTGCTTTGCGCGCCTCATCGAGGGCGTTGACGACGAAATCGAGTGTCGCGATCCGCATCGACTCGACTACGTACTCCCGAAGGAACTCGGGGTCCTCAAGATCGTGTGCCAAGTCGTCCCAGAATGCGCGGATGCCATTCATGTCTACCTCCGGCGTAGAGCGTAACATAAAAGATACGCCTACCGCCGGGTCGGATGACGGAGGTCGGTGCGTTAGGAAGCCCGGTTCTGTGGAGGACGACGAGGATCTAGTTGTGTGCGCGGAAACTGCATTGTCCGGAGTTAGTCTTAGAGGCTGGCAGAACAGTACTGATTTCAGTACTGTTCTGCCATAGGCAGCGGGGTAGGAGGTATCACGTTGAGCCACCGAAGCGTGCTGCGTGAAATCGCTGAGACCCAGCATGGCTATGTCACTACCCGCGACGCCGGCGCCCTGGGGGTGCCGGCCGTGGAGTTGCGCAAGCTCACCAGTCGAGGTGCCCTGAAGAACGTGGCCAGAGGGCTGTATCGGTTCCCCGACATACGTCGAGACGCCACCGACGCTTTCGCCGAGGCAGTGTTGAGGGTCGGCCCCGACGCCCATCTCGATTGCGAGTCGGTACTGGCCCTGCTCGATCTCGCACTCGTCGAGCCGTCGCGCATAATCGTCGCCACTCCACATCGCGTTCGACTCGCTGACCCAGCATTCGTCAACGTTATCCAGCGCCGCCTCCCAGTTGAGGAGATCACCGAGTATGACGGGATCCGCGCGACGCGGGTATGGCGCGCGCTCATCGAGGCGCAGGCAACAGTGATGACCGTACGACTTCAGGACGCGCTCGCTGAGGCGCGCCGCAGGGACCTCGTGACGCCACTTGAGGCCCGACGAGTACGCCGTGCCCTGCAGCGAGCGCCGGGGAGAGATACCGCGTAACGACTCGAAACCTTGCGCAAATACGTCGAAGCGCTGGGAGGCACGTTGCGCGTAGAGGTTGAGTACGGAGACGAGCGCATCCAGATCGCCTGGCTCCGACGTCCTCACCGCTGCGCCTTTCGTAACTCGACTGACGGCACGGTCCACTCCTCGACGCAACGCGCAATGTCTATGTCGCGAATCCGGACCAGTCGCCCGACCTTCACGTACGGCAACTGCCGGCTCGAAGTCAGGCGGCGAATCATCCGCGGCGTGACACCTAGGGCATCAGCTGCCTGATCAATGCTCAGCAGTCGCGTGCTCGCCCGTGTACTCATGACAGACCTCCGCGCGAAGTCGGCTTGCTGGTCCGGTTGGCCCAGCGGCTGACGGAGGTTTGGCTGACATCGAGCAGCGCGGAGGCCGTAGCGATCGAGACGCCGGGAATCGCCAGGAGCACCTGCCAAGCGTCGGCCTCGATGCCTGCAGCCGCTGCGATCTCTGCGGCGTGCCGCACCTTGGCTGCGTCGAGTTTCGCATCTGCCCTGCTACGCATCCGACCGTGTCGGACCTGAGCAGCGCGTAGTTCGACCAAGGCCCGGCTGGTCGAAGTCATAAAAGCGTTCTTCATTGGTGATCCCTCCGGTGGGGTGGCTCTAATTGCCGCCGTCACCTACTCAACAGTGCTACCCCCTCGGTACCTCGCAAGTTCGGGCGCGGTCGGTGCCGCGTTGTTGGCAACGGCCGCCAAGGCAATCCAGGCATCAAAGAGAAGCAAGCAAGCATCCGACCAAAGATGCAGCACGAGAAGACGACCAACCAGGCGAGACACCAAGCCAAAGACACGCCCGAATATGAGCTCAAGAACCAAACCGACGAGAACACCTCCCGGGCTGGCATCCCGATGCTCTTGTCCGGTAGTCGGTCACCCTTAGGGCATTGTGATGCCAGCCCGGGAGGTGTTGAGTTGTGTGTGCTTGGTGGGCCTGCTCCTGGATCGTGAAGGTCATGATTGATGAACTTGTAATGGTCATTCCCTGATTGATCTCGGACTCGTTCGTGAGGCTTTTCCATGAGTAATTGGAGTTAATGTTCGCCAAGTTGGAGGCGGATCCCACCTATTCGCGGCAGCAGCAAGCGATCTACGTTCTATCGGTATGCCGAGGAAGTATTCGAGCGCAACTCCATCCGAAGCGCCCTGCCCGCTCCCCGTGTGGACGTCAGGCGATGCAATCTAGACAGTTCGCATTCACAACCCCAGTGAGTCGAGGTCGCTCACGGTCAATTTCCAGCGGGCTAAGAAGAGATCTCGAATGGCTGAGCCACTAGCAGTGATGGCGGCTTGGTGGCGCAGTTGATGGCGGGTAGATATCGACGAAGTCTTCATGTGTAGTGACCGAAGCACCCGCACTTCTCGGGTAACATCATCGTGGAATTTCTTGTCTGCTGCCTTCGCGAAGTCGAGCTTCGGTACCGGAGTGTCGCCGATTACGTCCGTGCCGCGCGAGTAGTAACCACCCCGAAAGACGCTGCCGCGCTTGCGCAGGAAGAACTCGATAGGGGCCTGATCCAGCAATCCAAGAACGAAGTCGAGGCTGTATTCCATGTCCTTCTGGAAGAGCGCAACTTCCCCGCCCGTTCCTCCGGACGCGTAGACAATTCCCGTGACATCGATACCGTACTTGTCGCCCCTCTGGTTATTCGTATAGAAGATCTTCGGGGCAAGATGGGCGTAGCCAATAGCTTGGGATCGTCCGAAACTGTAGAACGCTTTCGATCGTTCATCCGCTGACATATCTCGCTTGTCCAACTCAGCTTTGTTTGCGAGGAAATACTTGTAGGCCAAGGGGTACCTCTTTCGCATCACCTTGGGATCGATAACGGCCCAAGCGGAGGCAGAGCCAGCCCCTCCGCCTAGCTCATATGGGAACAAGATGAGCGAGTCGGCTACCACTTCATGATATGAGTGCACGTTGCGCGAGTCATCAAGGAATGGTCGAGTTATGGCTCTTTCGACCTTCCACGATTTGCCATCGCTGGCAGTCCACTCCACATACCGTCCGACAATGCGAGGCGATTGAATCACGTAGATCTTGCCGCGGCTAGTTTGGATTCCATTGCGTTCTTCCACAATCTCTTCAAGAGGAATCGCATTGGTGTGAATCGCGCTGAGAACCTTTTCCTGACCGGCATTTGTAGGAAGTACCCACGATCCCTGACTTGATGTCGGCAATCGCGCCGCGGAGATTCGGTGAGTCGGTCCAGAATCATCCAGGTATTCGGCCACGGACCGGGGTTCAGAGTAGGTGAAAGTACCCTTGCCTGCCTTCTTGGCGACGATGGTGCAAATGTAGATCGACTTCCCAGGGAATACTTGCACCTCGCGGAAATTGTCCAGCCGTACTAGCGAGAGAGTGCTCCTGAGAAGACTCCGCAATGGCATAGCAGCAACCACAGTCAGCCACTTATTGGGTACAACAACCCCGAGCACACCTCGGGGTTTGAGAATCCTCGATGCAAACTCGATAAAGGCAGAGGACTTGTCGAATTGCTGAAAGGCCGAGTTGTAGTTCTGCTTCAAGTAGTTGAGTTCGACAGGATCGAACTTCTTCATATCCTCAGTCTTCATGTATGGAGGGTTACCAACGACAAGGTCTACGGAGCTTGGGATGGCTGTCGTTGTTAGGTCAAGCGGGTTTGTAAGTTCCTCCTGCGCCTGACTCGCTCCAGGTAGCGCGCGAACGAGTGTGTTGCCACACCAAATGTTGCTATCCAGATTCGGGAGAATACTTCTGGTTCCTGCAGGCGGTAGGGAGGCCTTGCTCTCATCCTGCAGGAGACGAACGAGAAGGCTGAACTTCGCCACTTCAACGGCATTGAAGTCGATGTCGATTCCGTAGAGGTTGCTGAGGAGGCGGCACTTCTCGTCGAATTTGAGGCGGTACTCGTTCGAGCCCGTCTTGACCAGAGTCGCTGAGCCCGGCGGCTGACGAGCTGTCTCGTCTTCAATCAGCCGGTCAAGAACAGAGAGCAGGAATCGTCCGGAGCCAACGGCAAAGTCGAGCGTCTTGGGTTGTGTGCAAGTTGCGTCAAGTGCCGACATTGCTTCGCGGACCGTTTGGTCGACAAGGGGTTGCGGCGTAGTTACCACCTCGCGATGCTCATACTCTCGCTTGGCCTTGAGTACGACGTGAGATCTTCTGGTCTTTCCAGCAGTTGGCACGATTGCCAAGTGCTCGACCAAAGTGGCCTCGTACACCAATCCCAAGAAGGCGGCATCGAGGACTGCGAACGAGAAAGGTGACTGAGGCGAATACAAGTTGGAAACAATCTCCTGCAGGACTTGCTCGCTTACCTGCAAGGACGCATCGCCAGGGCGGGAGGTGAAGAGTCCAGTGTTATATCGCCGATGAAGTCGATTCAGAAGACTGGTGACCTTTGTATGCCCACCCGATACTGCGTCTCGCAGCGTTCGCTCGCCTTCGATTCCGCGGTCCTCACACATACGGACGAAGATGAGTCGATTCAGGATGCGTTGCACGGCGTCATTGAGATCCGTTGCTGCGATGGACTTGTGTCGGGCATACAAGTCTCGGCCAAGCGCCAATCGCCAACCGTTGAAGTGCCTGATGAATTCCTCGCCCACAGGGACCGGCTGCTGCGGCGAAGATCCGCCAAATTGTGCTGTCCACTGCGGTTTTGCGACGGCGCTCCGTGCCAGGATCGCCTGGATTTCGTCGAGTTGCGCGGGGAAATCTGTGTAGTTCCAAGTATACAACCGGCCGGTCGCAGCCAGGTCGCCTACCTGCACTGGAAAGGTGGTGTCGTAGACCACCAGGTCACGAAAATTGGTCAGAATTGCGATCGGGTGACTGCCTGAGTAGCCGTAGCGACGAGCCTGTCGAATGGACTCCATGTGACTCGTGACGTCGACAGACGGCTTCTTGGCCTCAAGAAACAGGACGCGGACGCCGCCAATGCAGAGTGTGTAGTCGGGAAACTTGGTGGACGCGTCCTCCTGTTCTTGGGATTCCTCGCGGCGAACGTCCTTCAGAGCCGGAGTAATGCCAGCGAGGTTCTCAACGTCCCAACCAAGCGCCCTAAGGAGCGGATCGACGAATTCACTGCGTGTGTCCGATTCCTTGTACACGCCTGATTGGTCCGCGTAGTGCGCCTCGTCTGCCTTGAACTTGGCGACTAGCCGTTCAACTTCGTGCTGGATTGCATCGCTCACGCGTTAACCGCTCCTGCCAGGGAATGTCAGAGCCAAGGATCTCTTATGCGCCAATACTGCCCGCCAGAAGGGCTCAACCCGGGGAACTCAGACACGAACTGGCATACAGGTGGCATGAAGCCCGAGCTCTGTCGGACCAGGGTGCGAAGATGGGCGCGATGAAAACGACCGATGACGTTTCTGCCGAGAAGTTGCGGGGCGGGTTTTACAGCCCGGACACGCTTGTTGACGTTTGCCTGGACAGGGTCCTTGAGTTGCTCGACGGCCGAGATTTGGTCAAACTGCTGGAACCGTCGGTTGGGGATGGCGCTTTCATTCGTGGACTGGCGAGGCATCCGGTTGGGCAGCAGGTCTCGTGGGTGACCGCAGTTGAAGTCGTTCCCGAAGAAGCGCTACTGGCCGCCTGTCACCTTGAGCGGGCCGCGCAAGACGGTCGGATTGTCACAGCCAGTGTCCTCGACGAGAGCACGTTGGGCGAATACCACGATGTCGCAGTTGGCAATCCGCCCTTCGTGAGATTTCAGTTCCTTTCGGAAACTGATAGGGCTCACATCGATGGCCTCGGGTCTCACCTGGGCGTGACCTTCACGGGAGTGTCAAACCTGTGGATCCCGGTCTTTCTTGCTGCACTCAGCAATCTGAGAGACGGCGGTGTGTTTTCGTTCATCGTTCCGGCTGAATGTTTTACAGGGTTATCGGGGCGAGTAGTGAGGTCGTGGCTTGCCCAACACGCTACGGGGTTACGCGTGGACTTGTTCCCGCCGAAATCTTTCCCTGGAGTGCTCCAGGAGGTAGTCGTTCTATCCGGACAGGTAGCCCGGGGCACCGCACATGGAGTCAAGGTCTTCGTGTTCGACCATGAGCAGCAGGATTCCTGGAGCCACCTGCTAGATGAATGCGCCCCAACATGGACGGGACTGCTACTTCGGCCCGACCACCTTGAGGCAGTCTCCGCAGCTCTTAGCCTCCCTGGCGTCTTCCGGTTTGGGTCGGTGGCGAAGATGTCCGTCTCCACAGTCACCGGCGCAAACGCGTACTTCTGCATCGATGACGCCACGCGCACTCTGTTCCAACTCGAAGGCTGGACTAGGCCGTTACTGGATCGCGCGCGCCATGCACCGGGCCTCTGCTACTCGGAGTCTGACCAGAGCAGCAATCTCGCCAAGGGTCACCCGGTTTGGCTTCTCGACAGCAGCTTGGCAAAGACTCCAACTCCGGGAGCGCTCGCGTATGTGAGTAACGGTGAAGCGAGTGGGCTCGATACTCGCTACAAGACTCGAATTCGTTCTCCATGGTGGCAGGTGCCAGTGGTGCCACCTGGCACGCTGATGATGTCCAAGCGCTCGAATCGATACCCGCGGCTAATTCACAATGAAGTAAGCGCTGCGACCACCGACACGGTGTACCAGGGTCGTCCGCTAGAGGCATTTGCTGGGCGTGAAAGGGACATCGTCGGTAGCTTTCACAACTCACTCACCCTGTTGACGGCGGAGTTGAACGGACGAAGTTTCGGCGGAGGCGTTCTCGAATTGGTCCCGAGCGAGATCGCTTCGCTCGCGGTCCCTCTAGCAACAATCACCGATGCCAATTTTGCGACTCTTGACTCGATTCTCCGTGGCAGTAGCGCTGACTCCTGCGACTTGGTCGAGTTCACAGACGGAGTTCTGATCGAAGAGCTTGGCCTGGACAGGGATATGTGGCGACTTATCACCGAGGCTCAAGGAGTGCTGGTGCACCGCCGGGTTGCCCGAAACTAGAGACTGCAACCTGCGTACGGGAGCAATCGGTAGTTGCAGGGTGACAATCCGCGTGAGTAGCGCAAGGTCAGCGCTCGTGCTGTTGAAGCTGCCACAGAATTGCACTCGCTGGAGAGCCTTCACGCGGAGAAGCCCCGAGCCCGTTCGCCCAGATGAGAGCGCCTAGTGATTTGGTGCGGTCCAGCATGGCCGCGACTAGCTTGACTGCTTCGCATCAGGAGGAACTGAGTGCTTTAAGGCACGGCGATGGCCCTTTCTTGGCCCTTTCCTTGTCATTCTGGGTGGTTCTCGGTGAGCCCCTGTGCGCGAAGACCCTTTGTTTTCAGGCGTTTTGGCGTGTTTGAGTTTCGCCCAAATCCTCTTTTGATACGAGGCCCACTCACCGAACGGATCCCGAACTGGACGGCATCGAAATTGACCTGACTGGTTGGAGCGCCACAATGAAGCGCGTGAGCGAGATGATGGAGCCAGACTGGGCTGCCTTGCTGGACTCCGGAGACATCAACACCTTCTTGGCACAATTGAACCTGCATGCGGAGATTGGACGGGCTGTAGCTGCACGCCGAGCAACGCGTTCTCGACTTGCAGAAGGACTGAACGCCTGGGTGAACCTTGTGGAAGCTTGCGTGAAACACGACACGGCAATCCTGGCAGCTGAAGATTGGGAAAGGACGCTCGATGGCCTGCCGCCCGAGGAGCAACCCGTCGAGCCCTCTGACGCATATCTCGGAGCATGGCGATCATCTCGGGAAAGCCAGGCAGCGCGTGACATTGAGGACTGGCGCCTCAGTGGCTGGCCACCTGAAGTCTTGCAACCACAGCAACAAATGGACGAAGGACCCGTCCTATTTGCAATTCACAGGTTTTTCGATGCAGCCATCGACCATGCTCGCGCCCTGTGCCTCCTTCTAAACGACCCAGGCACCTCGAGAGCGCCGTTAGTCCTAGCCCGCGTTATTCTCGACGCATCAGCTCACGCTGCATACCTCCTCCAGACCCCAGTCGAACCCACAGAACGTCTTATTCGGACACTCAATGAAACGCTTGCTAGGGCAGGCGAGGACTTCAATGCAGCTCGACGTCAAGCTGATTCCGGCGGAATGGACAAAGCCGAACTTGAGATTTCAGCCATTTTCAGCGCAGTGGAAACGCGCAGCCAAACCAAGTGGAAGCGCGACGGCAGATCCTTGCCAGTCATAGGCGAGCGTGTCAGCACAGCAAGGATGACAACCCAGCTTCTGAAGGGATCTTCCAATTGGAACGTGCTGTCTGGCGTCGTCCACAGCAAGGAAGACGAAGGCTTGCGACTACTCCTAGGTCATTCTCCCGGCTTGGAGAACCCCCATCGCGACAGCTATATCGCACTACATTGCTTTGGTGCCGTCATCGGTGTCACGACCTTCGCCCAGCAACTCAACTCTTACACGGGATGGAATCTCAAACCCGCAATCGACGGGACCAACTTTATCCTCTCCGTGTGGGCTGATGGATGTGGACTTAATGATGCAAAACACCGTGCAGCAGAAATCGCGGCACGTGTGCACAGCATCTAGATCGCTACATGTTGTCGCACGCGAACATGCCGGACGTGTCGGGAGAAGCACACCCAGTCCAATCGCGTGGAGCCGCCTCGGGGATATGAACCTGGGACCAACGTATTGCGAACTCGCCTCTCAATTGCCAAATTCAGAACTTCCCGCAGTCAACGGAACACAGTTGGCCGGTAGGGATCGAACCATCCCATTGTCGGCGACCAATGAATCACTCGTCCGTATGGGAGTCTCAGCATCCAATGATGTGTCACCCAGTTCGGTAGTTGCGGCGCGCGCGTAGGCAGGTCTGCAGAGCCATCATCCAAGGCAAACCACGCCTCGCCCGGCGACCCCATCGTCAAGCCAAGAAAGACATGCCGCTCATCGGCCCCACTCTGTTCAAGCTTGTGTTGCACATCGGCCCATTGAGGTGATTCGAGGGTCGTTTCAACATGGGTGAGCAATGTCTCCCAATGAGAGCCCACTGCAGCTTCCACGCCTTCTAGGAGCAGCAACGCACTGCCTCCACGACTCGACGGCGCTGAGCACAGCCGAACAACACCAATTTCTCTCAGCCGCGCCACTGATTGAGGGCTGGCACTCGAAAGTCGAGGAAATTCAATGACGGACTCCAGATAAACCCGTTCGGATTCCAGCTGAAAAAGTAGCGCGTTGAGTTCCATCTTGACGTTGCGAATCACAGCATGACGCGAGACAGTGACTTGCCAGCTTCGCCAACAATTTGATAGCTCGACAGTGGACGGATAGCCGCCATCTGTCTTCAAGAGAAGCTTCATCGCTGCTTCGTATTTCGGATCTGCGTCGAGTACTACCTCAATCGCCACACTTGGACCGTCATCCAGCAAAAGTAGATCGACGAGGCCGTCTTCGCGACCATCGTCATTAAATGTCACAGCCCTGCCCGTCGCAAGCTCTACGACGCGGACTGCAGCGCCTTCAAGTACATCCTGAATCGAAGGCGGTTTAGAAACACGGACTTGAGGCGCACTTGCTTGATTCCGACTCACGAGACCAGTCTGACGGATTCGTTTGAGTGGAGCACTAGCCGCAGGTAGCTCGTGGACTAGTTGACCCGGCCGGTCGGAAGATCGATGTCTTTGTCAGGAAGAAAAGGCGCCTGGTCTCCTGGCGCAGTAATGAATCGCAGAAATGCCTTGCCCGCATCGGTCGTCTGGCTCTGAAGGGCTCCTGCCGCGCTCATTGCCCCGTGAAGACTGCCGTTCGCGATGAGTCCGCGTGCGGCAAGGTCTCGAGCGAGCTGGTCGTAGAAGCTCTTGTCCCATCCGAAAGTGCTCTCCACCGTGTGACTGTGACTGCTCGACACCATTCCGTCAGTGCCGTTTGGATAGGCGACGGAGGGATCGTGAAGAAGATTGAGTAGACATAGGTGGGAGGGCGTCAGAGCTTCGATGTGAGAAAGCATCATCATCTGTATGTCCTCTTCTGGCGCGCCAGGGAGCAGTCCATTCACGACGGCCGCACGGAGAGCGCGAAGCTTCTCCTCGCGGTGCTCGCCGAGCGCAATGAATGTCGCGCGAGTCACCGTGTCGGCGAACACCTCACTTTCAACAATGGCCTCCGGAGTTAGCCCGTCAGTCTTCTCGATGAGCTCGTCGACGTCCTCTCCTAGCTTCTTGATCCATTCGCTCGCACGCCGGGTCCACCGAACGTTGAGCGCGTGGTCGACGACTGAGCCCGTCAAGCCCCCGACGACCGGAACAGAACTAGCGGCGCCGATCAACGCGACATCGATGAGTTCGATCGCCTTCCCCTTTTCAGGGAACTCTTCTCTAGCCACGTGGCCTCCTGAGGGCACTGCTGAGTTTGCCAGCCTCCCGTGTATGGCCGGGGCCTTGGAGGGGCGGCGCCTTCCACCCACTAAATCCCATTAATCGCATTCTAGGGTTTCCGCTGGTCAGAGTAGGTTTGAAAATGGAGCCGCCTCGGGGATTTGAATCCCGGGCTTACGTTACGAGTAGCAATTTCGCTCTAATGTTCAACGAGCGAAGCAGACAGCGGGCGCCTGAGCTCGTCTTCGGAAAGAACCGGATCTATTGCAAAGAGATCTCATAGGACGTCGGTTCCACCGAGTTCTGCTGACTATCTACTCGGAAATCGTGCGCACGCGCGTCTTCTCGTAGAACACGACTTCTCCTGTGCTGGCGAAATGGACTCCGACGCAATACACGCTTCCAAAGTTCTTGCCTTCGTCGACCACCATGCCGTGCTCATCTCTTCCCTCAACCGCAACGAGACGCCCACTGTGAATTCGTCGATCCTTCATTCCGCGGCCTCCTCGGATTCCGAATATTTGCCTGTTAGACAAGTGGCAGACGCAGATGTTGACTTAGCACCGGCGCGGATCGAGTTTGCCTTGGTATGGGCCGCGCTCCGCTAGATAACGCCGCTGCTTCACTCCCCACGCGTCTTCGATTCTGTCGCCAATGCTGTAGGCGATCTGTCGGGCGACCTCCTCGTCGGGCAGCTCTTCAATCTCGATCTGCCAGAGCAGGTGGCGCTCCGGGCACGGCCTAACGCGGTTTTGAAAGTCTCCTGGCTCAGCCCATCCTTCGCCCAGTGATCCGAGTTCTGCCTGGTATGTGCCACGAATGCCTACGACCAAGTTGTACGGCCCGGCTATTGCGTAACTGGTCTGGACCATTGAGGCCAACCGGAGAGTTGCCCAAACACGAGCAACGGTCGGGCTAAGGGCGATGCGACGAATGGGCACGGCGTCGCGAGTTTCCCTGGTCCAACCGCCGTCAGCTCCGAGGCCCCACTCAACGGCTCCAGACCTGTGGACGGCGACGTATGAACTCCACCGATCATCGTTATAGCGATGTGAGAGCACGAGCGCATGTGCAGATCGGTGTGCTTCTCCGGGAAGCTTGAATCTCATTGCATCCAGATTGATAGCGTCGATTTCGGAAATCCACTGATGAGTAGTTTCCCCAATTGGAAAAGCATCAGCTTCGGGATCAGCAGGCATTAGTAAAACTTGTACGGTCACGTCTGTGAGCCGCATGGCCAAGCCGCTCACTGCAAAATCCTCACGCGCTTCTGAGTCCAACGCGAAGGTCAGTAGCGAGCGTTGCCACCGTGCCCTCAAGAGTTCACGTTCCTGAATGTTGGTCATGACCGAAACTGCCGTCGCAGCTGAACAGTGAGGTCGTCGGCGATCTGCACAGATTCATGCGACAAAGCCGCTCGTCTCCTCAATGGGGGATTGAGATTCACGATGGCTCCCTGGCTGGCACCAGTGCTAAGTGTCGCGCTGTTGGGATTCGCCAACTGCTCAGTCCGTGTCCGCCATGGAACGTAACTCGCGCCGACCAGCGAAGTCGCAAGAACGACATGACTTAGACGGGAAGCCGGGTCAATACGGTCAAGCACAACGGCGAAGAACTTCAGAGTCCTCTGGATGCTTTCGTGTATGTCCTCTTCAATAATCGAGGGTATTCCAGTCCTACCGCTGTGGGACGCGAGCACAGGCTGGCGAACAAGCATGTTCCCGCCCTCGTCCAGCCTCACCATTCGCGATACTGCTGACTGTCGCAGTTCGATGGCTTCGCCCATCCTGGTGACTTCTGTCCCATCTGCGATAGCAAGGATCGAGTGTTGCCCCGTTAGGGCTTCGGCAACGAGAAACTGGCTCAAGCCATTGGACTCCAGTTCGCTGGGTCGCAGGACCGCTCTTCGCGGGCCGGACGAGACAGCCAGTTCGAGTGTGGGGTGAAATGGCCGAAGCCGATTCTCAAGCAAGCTGCTCGCCGTTGCAATCATCTGCGTTTCATCAGGCGATCCCGATTCGATCGCGAGAACATGTTCATGCAACGCTCGGGTCACGGCGTCTCGGAGTCCCTCCGTACTCCCAAAAGGTGCTGTGAGACTGCCTCGTTCCCACGCCTGAACCTCTTCAATAAACGCGGCCTGTTTAGGTTCAGGCGACCCACCTTGCTGGATGAACACCAGAAGTGGTCGACTGTCTCGCGCCTCCCTATACTCCTCGTGCGTGGCGGACAAACCTGCGAGCTGCACGGCTCCGTAACGCTCGCCAATGATGAGAATCACAACATCGGCAGCCCGGATTCCTGCCAAGCATGCGGCCTGTGCAGATCCGACAATTGCTGGGTAGTCCTCTACGCGCACCGGAATATGTCCGAGAGCTGCGACGGCGGTCGCCACCGCGTCTCTTTCTGCCTCGAAGCCGCTGATCACGGAACTCACAAAGACCTTCACGAGACAATCCTGTCCCACCAAACTGACATAGCGGCAGGAGGCACGGGTTTCTGCGGTTCATGCAAGCAAATCGCTTCTGGAGTGTGCTGGCGTGCGCACAGGATGACGGGCGCGGAGGCCGACGAGCTGCGGCGCGCAGTTTGGGGCTCGCGGCCCCGTCAAAGTGGCAGGTCTCAGAGATAGCGAACTCGCTGGATGTGACCAGGTCGCCGCTCTCATTTCGTGGAACTAGCGTGGAACAACGTGGGGTATTTTGGGGTAATTCCGGGTCACCGGGGGTCAGTCGAGTATTCGTCAGAAGTAGCAAAACCTCTTACGCTGCAAGGCTTTTCGATGGAGCGGGTGACGGGAATCGAACCCGCACTGTCAGCTTGGGAAGCTGATGTTCTGCCATTGAACTACACCCGCGAGACGCAGTTGCGCGGATATGAGCGTACCTGCATTGAGCGGCACTAGGTTGGCGCGGTGCATTCCAATGAGCGGGGTTCAAGTGAGTGATCAGCAGTTGTCGCCCACAGTTTCGCGTGCTCTGTGGGCTGCCGCGGAACCCTTTGCCCTCTTTGGGCTGGCTGCTCCGGAAGCGCACGAAGCTATGGCGAATCTGGGCATGCCGCGGCAATCGAATTTCCTGGCCCTCCGTGGAGCTCCCTTGGGGAAGGCCGAGCCTGCAGTTCTGGCCGCTGCATTCCATGGATTCCCACGTTCCCGTTTCGAGATTCACCTGACACCGATTTGGCAGACGATCGAACCGTCAGATGTCGTCGATGGAACGCACGCAGTCATCCCCGTCATGATGAATCGAGTTTTTGGGGATTCTGTTGATCGAGCCGAGTTGGCGCGCCAAGCTGCGCTGCTCACGGATCTTGCGCAGACCCTTGACACTGCTGGTCGCCCACTTGCAGCAGCGAACCAAGCGGTGACCTCACCGGACGATCCTTGGGCCAAGCTCTGGCGGGCATGGACGACTCTTCGCGAATTTCGTGGCGACACTCATGTCGCGGAACTCGTTGCGCACGATGTAACGGTGATTGAGGCACAGGTGCTGGGCGCATTGTGGAAGGGGGATGCACTGGACGTGGAGATGCTGCGAAACACGAGAAAACTTGACGACGAGGTTTGGCAACGCGGAGTTGCGTCACTTCAAGCGCGCGGCTTGATTGATAGTGATGGTGCGTTGACTGAAGCGGGTGCCGCTTTGCGCGAAGAGATCGAACTTCGCACCGACATCGGCTGCCTGCGTGCTTGGTCGCAGCTGTCGACAGCAGATCTAGAAGCCGTCTATTCCTTCACCCTTGGCCTGAGTGAGGTGCTGGTTGCCGGCGATCACATGCGAGCACGCACTGCGGTAGGAGCGCCCTGGCCTGCGCCAGGGCTTGGCTAGTTTCCAGCGAATTGATGGATATGGCGTCCGAGTTCGTCGAACTTCGAGAGTTGCCCGTCAAGATCTGACTTAGCACTTAAGGCTTCAAACAGTGAAAGTTTCGGCTGCAGAATTGGTTGAAATTTTTCCAGCCCTGCCATCGCTCGGTCGTACGTTGAGTCGAAGGCCCGTGCGGCCGCGCTGGCAGCTGCCTTCCGTCTAAGGACGGGTGCGTTCTTTGCTTCAAGCCGGGCTGTTAACCGCGTCTTGGCTTGCAGCGCAAGCAATTCACGATCAACTTGGGTTTGCAGCGCGTTCATCTCTTTTCGTTCAGAGATGCTGAGTCGATCGCCGTATTCCTTGAAGTAGGAATCCAGTTGCGTGATCATCGATGTGCGAAAGGCCGCCACTTCAGCTGGCAGATTGGCAGCGATTGACGAACTAGAAGCCGCCACTGGAGCTGGCGTCGTGATAAGCGACTCGCTCATGGCAATGGCCAGGCTCACTACGGCCGTCCCGAACACTCGTCTTGACACCAGACTTTGACGTGTCATCTGGCGCTTGGTTCCGTGAGTGTTCTCGTGTCTTGCACTACTTGCTTGCGCGCTTCTTTGCAAAGTCGATGATGCCTGACCACATCAACTCGCGTCCGTGAGCCAGATTATGGAAGTGGTAGGAGCCGCTCAGGATTGATGTGACGACTTCAGGCGCGTCAGAATAGAGTTCAGCCTCGCCATAGGGATCCAGCAAGGTGTCGAACTCACCAAAGCCGAGATACACAGGTACCCGAACGCTCTTTGATGCAGGCACGCACCAGCCCGGTTGGTTGACTTCATCGCCGGCCGGGATGACGCGGGTAGTCGCGATTGACCTGTTCGCGTCGATCAATTTCTGCGGCGCATCGAATCCGAGGTTGGTCACGGAGATGCGCGCACGGTCGCCAGGAGTATTGAGAGCTCGAATCGATCCGTCCTGGTAGACGACGGCCAGTTGGATGCTGCTCCAACCAAGCACAACTAGCGCAGCGAAATCGTCATAGCGGTATTGCTGAGTCAACAACATTCCGGAGCCAAAGGAATGGCCAACTCCAACGAAGGGCTTGCCCACGAATTCGGGCCGAGCCTTGAACGCGACAACGGCCTCGTGCATGCGATCGGCAAGGAAGTTTGCGGTCGTGATTTCCGGCTCCTCGGGCATGTGGGTGCTGTCACCAACGCCGATGTGGTCGGCAGTGATCACCGTGATGCCCCGACGCGCAAAGTAGCGCGCGAAACTGAAGGAGTCAGTTTCGGCTCCCTCAACCTTGAAATCGAAGTAGTTCCGCGAGCAACCGCCGCATGGCAGGCACCAGATGACTATTGGGGATTCGATGCCGACAGGCTCATATTGATTCATGACGATTTCCAAACCTGCGCCGTTCACAAATCGCTGTTCGGTTACGTGGATCTGGTCAACAGTGGGCGGCAATTCGTGCACTGCCAAGCCCATCGTCTCGAACGTCATCGGCCTGTCCTCCCGTTTTTTTCGACAAACTAGCGGGCTTGCTGGCATTTGGTGACGCGAACTGGATACCGCCGTCTGTGAACCGCAGATGTTTGATCGGTAGCCTCGTCCCATGCTGCTATCTGATGGAGATATTCGGGCCGAGCTGGAGAGCGGGCGCGTCGCCGTGGAGCCGTTCAGCGAGGCGATGATCCAGCCCTCGAGCATCGATGTTCGGCTGGATCGCTGGTTCCGGGTGTTTGAGAATCACAAGTACTCCGTGATTGACCCGCGAATGGAACAGCCGGATCTGACCCGACTCCTGGAACCCGAGGGTGATGAAGGATTCATTCTGCATCCGGGCGAGTTCGTGCTTGGTTCCACATACGAGATCGTCAGCCTGCCCGATGACATCGCGGGGCGACTTGAAGGCAAGTCATCTCTTGGCCGCCTGGGTCTGCTGACCCACTCCACGGCTGGCTTCATCGATCCAGGGTTTTCAGGGCACGTCACTCTGGAACTCTCAAACGTCGCGAATCTTCCGATCGTGCTGTACCCGGGCATGAAGATCGGTCAGTTGTGTCTGTTCAGGTTGTCCAGTCCGGCAGAACACCCATACGGATCAGAGAAGTACGGCTCTCGCTACCAGGGTCAGCGTGGACCGACACCAAGCAAGTCCTACGCGAACTTCCACCGCACCCAAGTCTGATCTGAGCCCTGGTGGCAGCACGTCAGAAATTGCAACTCGGAATCGAGCTTGGTACTAAAAGGGTTTTCGCCTCTGCGCTGGAATTCCTGGGTGAGCTCGTTCGGCTAAGTCGGAGGAAGTTGCGGTCGAATCGCTGCTCGACTCCACTCGCCGATACTCCTTGATTGCGCGCCGAGCGGGGATTGAGATTCCGCAATTCGTCGGCGTGGACATCATTGAGCGAGTGCCGGGCAACAGCACAACCGACTTTGGCGCCCCCGACAAGGCCTTTGCCATCGAAGAACTGAGCCCCTCGTCGACTCAGGCCAAGCGCTCAGCTGTAC
Source organism: Actinomycetota bacterium (assembly GCA_030650795.1). Taxonomy (NCBI): domain Bacteria; kingdom Bacillati; phylum Actinomycetota; species Actinomycetota bacterium. The sequence continues at coordinate 38,185 of JAUSDJ010000006.1, read as the reverse complement.
TTCTGGAGGCCTGCCAATCGGCATTCGCGGATGCCATGGCACTGGGCCGACGAGCTTGGACAGAGCGCTATCGAACTCGGCGTCGCCCCTGGCATCTGACCGATCACCTTTGGGAGATCCAAGACCGCACCGTGTGATGTGATCCAGATCATAAGATTCTGTAATCACCTCGGGAATCAACCCTAAGTGCAGACAGTTACACATATATGAGTCGTTTAGACTCAAGTCTTGTGCCAAATGACTTGCCGTAGAGCGAGATGAGGCCCAAACTGGACGCAATGACCGCCCGATTCAACCGGAACAGCAGAAGGAGTACGACAACATGGCCCGTGCAGTGGGTATTGACCTGGGAACGACCAACTCTGTCGTCTCAGTACTTGAAGGCGGAGAACCCGTCGTAATTGCAAATGCCGAAGGCGCCCGGACGACTCCGTCCGTCGTGGCCTTCGCCAAGAACGGTGAAGTCCTGGTCGGCGAGGTCGCCAAGCGCCAGGCCGTGACCAACGTTGACCGCACTGTGCGCTCGGTGAAGCGCCACATGGGCACCAACTGGACTGTTGACATTGATGGCAAGGCCTACACCGCTCAAGAGATCAGTGCTCGCACCCTGATGAAGTTGAAGCGTGATGCAGAGGCCTACCTCGGGGAGAACGTCACCGACGCCGTCATCACGGTGCCTGCCTACTTCAGCGATGCCGAGCGCCAGGCAACCAAGGAGGCTGGCGAGATCGCCGGTCTCAATGTCCTGCGCATCATCAACGAGCCGACTTCGGCTGCTTTGGCATACGGCCTGGACAAGGGTGATGTGGAGCAGACGATTCTGGTCTTTGACCTCGGTGGTGGCACCTTTGACGTGTCGCTCCTGGAGATCGGCGATGGCGTTGTCGAGGTGAAGGCCACGAGTGGTGACAACCACCTCGGTGGTGACGATTGGGACAACAAAGTTGTCGACTGGTTGGTCACGCAGTTCAAGAACGCGCACGGCGTTGACCTGTCCAAGGACAAGATGGCCATGCAGCGTCTACGCGAAGCTGCTGAGAAGGCGAAGATTGAGCTCTCGAGTTCGATGAACAGTTCAATCAACCTGCCATACATCACTGCCAGCGCCGAGGGCCCGCTTCACCTCGAAGAGAGCATCTCTCGCTCGCAGTTCGAGCAGTTGACAGCTGATCTGCTGGAGCGCACTAAGGCCCCCTTCAGTTCTGTACTCAAGGACGCCGGCATCACGATCGACAAGATCGATCAGGTAGTCCTTGTTGGTGGATCCACGCGTATGCCGGCAGTGAGCGATTTGGTGAAGTCCGAAACCGGCAAGGAGCCGCACAAGGGCGTGAACCCCGATGAGGTCGTCGCAATCGGAGCTGCTCTCCAGGCGGGCGTACTCAAGGGCGAGGTCAAGGATGTGTTGCTCCTCGACGTCACTCCTCTTTCACTTGGTATCGAAACCAAGGGTGGAGTCATGACGAAGTTGATCGAACGCAACACCACAATTCCGACCAAGCGTTCAGAGACCTTCACAACCGCTGAAGACAACCAACCTTCGGTTCTCATTCAGGTCTACCAGGGTGAGCGCGAGATGGCGGCGTACAACAAGCGCCTTGGCACCTTCGAGCTCACAGGCCTGCCTCCTGCACCTCGTGGCATCCCGCAGATTGAGGTCACGTTCGATATCGATGCCAACGGCATCGTGCACGTCTCAGCGAAGGATCGCGCCACCAGCAAGGAGCAGTCGATGACGATCTCCGGTGGTTCGGCTCTGAGCAAGGACGACATCGATCGGATGATGCGCGACGCGGAGGCACACGCTGACGAAGACAAGCAGCGCCGCGAAGAGGCAGACGTCCTCAACACTGCTGAGTCACTCGTGTACCAGACAGAGAAGTTCCTGGCAGACAACGCTGACAAGCTCCCGGCGGATGCCCGTTCGAATGTCGACGGACCATTGGACGAGTTGAAGAAGGCTATTGCTGCCAACGACTTCGCGGCCATGCGTGAGGCAACGGACAAGGTTGCCCAGGCCAGCCAGGCTCTTGGTGCTGCGATGTACGAGGAGGCGGCAGCCGCAGGTGCAGCCGAGGGCGGCGCCGACGCTTCAGCTGAGTCCGATGAGGATGTTGTCGATGCCGAGATCGTCGATGAGGACGAGACCAAGTGAGCGACGAAGAGTCTGAGGACACCGGCGTACGCATCACCGATAAGCGCCGCATCGATCCTGACACCTTCGAGGTGCGCCAACCTTCAGAGGTTGGCGCACCCGACGAAGGTGGGATTGTTGAAGGCGAGTTCGGTGAAGTCGAGGCAAAGGTCGCAGAGTTGACGAGCGATCTGCAGCGGGTGCATGCGGAGTATGCGAATTACCGTAAGCGGGTGGATCGTGATCGCGAACTCATACGCGAGACGGCGATCGGAACAGTCTTTGCGGCATTGTTGCCGGTGCTTGATTCAGTTGATCAAGCACGCGAGCATGGTGATCTTGAGGGTGCGTTCAAGAGCGTCGGTGAATCACTGCAAAGCACTTGCGCCAAACTCGGCCTCGAGGCATTCGGAGCAGCCCAAGAGCCATTCGATCCGACTGTGCACGAAGCATTGACGAGCGTCAGTGATGAAGTTGTCACTGAACCGACCGTCACCGCTGTGTATCAGCCCGGATACCGCTTTGCTGGACGCATATTGCGCCCAGCTCGGGTCGCCGTTGCTGGGACCGACTAAAGGGAAGTTTTGTGAATAAGGATTGGCTTGAGAAGGACTTCTATGCCTCCTTGGGCGTGGCAAAAGACGCCACACCTGACGAGATCAAGAAGAAGTACCGCAAGCTGGCCCGACAACATCATCCAGACAAGAACCCTGGCGACGCCAAGGCTGAGGAGAAGTTCAAGGAAGTCTCCGAGGCATACGACGTGCTTTCCGATGTCGAAAAGCGCAAGGAATACAACGAGGCGCGCACGGCTTTCGCATCGGGAGGATTCGGGCGGCAAGGCGGCGGCCCTCCTCGTGGGGCAACGTCCAATGTCAACATGGAAGACCTCTTTGGCGGCAATGACGGCGGCTTTGGCGATCTGCTCGGTGGCATCTTCAATCGCGGTCGCGGAGGTCGTTCCAGCCAACCTCGTCGCGGGGCAGATCTTGAGAGCAATCTGAATCTGTCTTTTGACGATTCCCTTGATGGTGTGACGGTTCCGTTACGACTCAGCACTGAGGCCGCTTGCGAAACCTGTCGAGGCACCGGTGCCCGCCCCGGCACGAGCGCACACACGTGCATGGAGTGTCAGGGCAGCGGTCAGGTCGCACGCAATGCGGGCGGCTTTGCCTTTGCCGAAACCTGCCCAAGCTGTCGCGGTCGCGGCCAGGTGATTGATGATCCATGCCCGAGCTGCCACGGGTCAGGCACCGGAACCAAATCCCGCACGGTGCAAGTACGCATGCCGGCCGGTGTGAAAGATGGCTCACGGATTCGCGTTGCTGGCAAAGGTGGAAGCGGAGAGCGCGGCGGACCTTCAGGAGATCTCTATGTGCAAGTGCACGTCACTCCGCACGCACTGTTCGCCCGTAAGGACGACAACATTGCTTTCACTGTGCCCGTGACATTTGTTGAAGCGGCGCTGGGTGCACACATCACGGTTCCCACTCCTCGCGATGGCAACGTCACGCTGAAGATTCCGGCCGGCACTACAACAGGTCGTACATTTCGTGTGAAGGGAAAGGGAATAGCACGCAGGGACAATAGCCGCGGCGATGTCCTTGTGACTGTCGAAGTGTTGGTGCCGCAGAAACTCAGCGCTTCGGCGAAAGCGGCCTTGGAGTCCTACGCCGAAGCCACCGCTGACCTTGATCCGCGAGCGGGTCTGATGAACCTGGCCGGGCAGTGACATGGAACCCTTCCAGATTGCCGACGACCACCCGGTGTTCGCAATCTCCGTCGCCGCACAGCTGGCTGGACTGCACCCGCAGACTCTTCGCCAATACGACCGACTCGGCTTGGTTTCGCCAACGAGGGCCGGTGGACGTAATCGCCTGTACTCAGGCCGAGATATTGCTCGGCTGCGCGAAATCACTGATCTCTCGGCCGAAGGGCTTTCGCTAGAGGGGATCCGAAGAATCCTTGTTCTGCAAGAGGAAATCGAGCTCCTGCGTAGTCAGCTTCGTGAGTTCCACCGCGAGAAGTCTTCAACAGCATTGGTGGTCTGGCGACCAAATCGCCGCAACCAGAGATAGGACAACGGGCAATGGATATTCAATTCACCACGAGAAGCCAGGACGCGCTTGGCGCGGCCGTTCGCATTGCGGCTGCCAATGGCAATCCGCAGGTGGAGCCCATTCATCTGCTCGACTCGCTGCTGCAGCAGGGAGAGGGAATTGCCAGCGCGCTGCTTGAGTCGAGTGGGGTCAACTTCAACTCGCTCACGTCAGAGACACGCAGGGCTCTGCAGGATCTGCCAAGCGCGACTGGGGCAGCAGTTGCCTCGCCGCAGCTCAGCAGTGCCTCGTTCAAGGTGATCGATGCCGCTCAGGATCTAGCCAAGGAGCGCGGCGATGAGTACGTCAGCACCGAGCACCTGCTGATCAGCCTCGCCAAGGACGGCGGCCCGGGAGTGGCCGATCGCCTGGCCGCGGTCGGGGCCACTCCCATGGCATTGATCGAGGCTTTGCAGGCGGTGCGTGGATCGGCTCGCGTCACCTCTCAGGAGCCGGAGAAGACGTTCCAAGCGCTTGAGAAGTACGGCATCGACCTCACTGCACGTGCCCGTGAGGGCAAGATCGATCCCGTCATTGGGCGCGATGAGGAGGTGCGTCGCACCATCCAGGTGCTCTCTCGCCGCACCAAGAACAACCCAGTGCTCATTGGTGAACCGGGCGTTGGCAAGACGGCTGTCGTTGAAGGCCTTGCCAGGCGCATTGTTGAAGGTGACGTGCCCACATCCCTCCAGGGCAAGACTCTCTACTCGCTCGATCTGGGCGCGATGGTGGCCGGAGCGAAATACCGGGGCGAGTTTGAGGAGCGCTTGAAGGCGGTCCTGGACGAGATCAAGGATTCGGACGGGCAGATCGTCACGTTCATCGATGAGTTGCACACAGTCGTGGGAGCTGGTGCGGGCGGAGAAGGGGCAATGGACGCCGGCAACATGCTCAAGCCCATGCTGGCGCGCGGCGAATTGCGCATGATCGGTGCGACGACGCTCGACGAGTATCGCAAGTACATCGAGAAGGATGCTGCGCTCGAGCGGCGCTTTCAGCAGGTATTCGTCAATGAACCATCAGTTGAGGACACCATTGCGATTCTCAGAGGCATCAAGGAGAAGTACGAGGCACACCACAAGGTGGTGATCTCCGACTCGTCCCTTGTGGCTGCCGCCACGCTGTCTGACCGCTACATCACAGCGCGCTTCCTTCCCGACAAGGCCATCGATTTGATGGATGAATCCGCCGCCCGGCTGCGCATGGAGATTGACTCATCCCCTGTCGAGATCGATGTGCTGCAGCGCCAGATTGATCGCCTGCGGATGGAGGAGCTGGCGATCGCCAAGGAAAGCGATGAAGCCTCGTTGGAGCGACTTGGCAAATTGCGCATTGAGATCGCTGACAAGGACGAGGAACTGCGCGGACTGCGGGCCCGCTGGGATGCCGAGAAATCCGGACTTGATCGCATTGGTGAGATCAAGGTGCTGATTGACGATCTGCGAGCGGTGGCCGAACGTGCCCAGCGTGCGGGAGATTTTGAGCAAGCCTCGCGCATCCTGTACGCCGAGATCCCGAACTTTGAGGCTGAGCTGGCCAGCGCGAGCGAGGAGGCCAATGGCCGTCCTGCGATGGTAAATGAGGAAGTCACCGCAGACGACATCGCAGAAGTCGTTGCCAGTTGGACCGGGATCCCGGCAGGCCGGCTGCTCGAAGGTGAGAGCCAGAAACTGCTGCGGATGGAGGAAGGACTCGGCAATCGAGTGGTTGGTCAGGTCGAGGCCCTTCGTGAGGTCAGCGACGCAGTCCGTCGCGCGCGTGCAGGCATTTCTGATCCCAACCGACCCACCGGATCTTTCCTGTTCCTCGGGCCGACTGGAGTCGGCAAGACCGAATTGGCGAAGGCCTTGGCCGATTTTCTCTTTGACGATGAGCGCGCGATGGTGCGCATCGACATGAGTGAGTACTCCGAGAAGCATTCCGTTGCTCGGCTTGTGGGTGCTCCTCCTGGATATGTCGGATATGAAGAGGGCGGTCAACTCACTGAGGCCGTGCGACGTCGGCCCTATTCGGTGGTGCTGTTGGATGAAGTCGAGAAAGCCCATCCGGAGGCCTTCGACATCTTGTTGCAAGTACTCGACGATGGTCGATTGACCGATGGGCAAGGTCGCACTGTCGACTTCCGCAATGTGATTCTGATACTCACGTCAAACCTTGGCAGCCAATACCTGGTTGATGTCGATACGGCATTCGAGGTTCGCAAAGAGCAGGTGCTCACGGCCGTGAGGCAGCAATTCCGACCGGAGTTCTTGAACAGGCTTGATGCGATGGTGATATTCGAACCCTTGGGCCGCGAGCAATTGGCAAGGATTGCTGACATCCAAATCGAGGCGCTCCAATCTCGCCTGGCAGATCGTAGAGTGCGCCTCGAGCTCACTGATGCCGCCCGAGAGTGGTTGGTGGATAAGGGATTTGACCCAATCTATGGAGCCCGACCGCTGCGCAGGCTCGTGCAGACAGCGATCGGGGACAAGTTGGCTGTGCGCATACTCAACGGAGAAGTGCACGATGGTGATGTGCTGCAGATTGACGCCGAGTCGGACGGCTCGAGTCTGAGTATCAGGCGCTGATCGTCACGAGTTCGTCAAGGCCACGGCTGCTGCCAAGTTCGTTGCGGGCAGTGACTGCGCACGCATAGTCGCCATTGGGCAGTTGCTTGATCACAGCCTTGCCCTTGATGACTTTGGCGCTGAAACCGGCACCGCCGGCCACTGGCAGGCAGGCCACTCGTACAGCGGTGATCTTGCCGCCCTCGCTTGTGGAGCTAGTCACGGTCACCGCAATGCGATGACGAGTGATGGCCACCCGGTCGATCTGACCTGCGTCGGGCACTGCCGCGGGCATAACAACCGTTGGCGCGCTCGGTGCAGTCGTTCCGGTCGCTGTCGTCGCTGTCGCCGAGACTGAGTACTGCGTGCCGTTGAGCAAGCCTGGAAGCTCGCAGCTCGCGGACAAGCGATTAGCGCTGGGAGCCGCCGAGCATTGAGTTATCTGGCCGGTAGCCGCCTGGACGGCGCTGGCAGTGAATGAGGAGAAGGCCGCATTGGGCAGAACAGCCGGGAAGAGCACCCGGATCCGCTCGTTGAGTCCACTCATTTGCACCAGCGGTGGCGCGGTGGAGGCGAGAACTCCCGTTGAGATCAAGAAGTCAGACATTGCGGTGACGCGGGTGTACACACCTGGATGCCGAGTAGCGCAGTTCAGGCCCCAGCTCACGATGCCGACCAATTTGGCGTTTGCGCCATCGCCAAAAATGAGTGGGCCACCTGAGTCGCCACTGCAACTGTCGATGATTGCGCCCGTGGCTGTCGTTCCGACAGCGCAGAGCATCGTCACTGGATTCGCCTCGTCTGAGTTGTAGGCGAGGAACGTCACCCCGTTGAGGACGAAGTTCTGTCCTTGGCCGCATGTGGCACTGGGCAGCAGCACGAGATCGCCAACGCGGAAATTGTCCGGAAATGACTTGCTGAAAGTGCTGATGGTTCCCCAACCAACGACCTGGACGTGATTGCCTGCCAAGTCGACGCTGGCTGAATCAGCAGCACTCACCGGCAACAAGGGAGTGATGTCTGTTTGAGGTGTCGTCAGGGTCAATACCGCGACGTCGTTGTCGCCGGTGGAAATGGAGTAGGCGGGGTGCACGGCAACAGCGCTGACAGTTACGACTCGCAGGCTCACATCCTTGAGCGACCGACCAAGGGCAACCAGAACAGAAGCTGCCTGCGTGCGTGCGCCCGACTTATGATCGACAACACAATGAGCAGCGGTCACGATCGTGGTCGCGCTTGTGAGCGTCCCGCCGCAGAACTGCGCTTGGAATGCCCCCGCCGATCCGTACTTCTGGGTGTCGAGCAAGGCCACCAGGAACGAGTACGTGCCGGGACTGGATGCCGTTCCATTGATGATCTCTGGGCGAGAAGTCGGTGCGGCTTGGGCCGGCACAGCGAGCATGCCAAACAGCAGCACTAGCGCCAGGGCGCCCAACCTTCGCATGGATCTACGGTACGTCGGCCTTGTCCCACAGCGCACATCGAGTGGCACGGATTTACCCGACCCGAACAACTAGGATCGCGCCGTGCCATCACAAGCCTGGGAAGCCCTTCGTCTGCTGATCATCGAACGAGCTGTGGTTCGCGGGCGGGTGATCCTGTCCAGTGGCAAGGAAGCCGACTACTACGTCGATCTTCGCCGAGTCTCCCTCGATGGCCAGGCCGCGCCTCTCGTTGGCACGGTCATGCGCGAACTCACTTCTGATCTGAAGTATGCGGCTGTGGGTGGCCTCACGCTTGGAGCCGATCCGGTTGCGGCAGCGATGCTGCATGATGCGGCTCGCAATGGTGAGCTACTGAATGCCTTCGTTGTGCGCAAGGAGGAGAAGCATTACGGCCTTCAGCGCCGAATCGAAGGGCCTGATGTCAAAGGCCTCGCAGTGCTCGCCGTTGAAGACACATCAACAACTGGCGACTCGGTGCTCACGGCGGTCGATGCCCTGAAGGAAGCTGGGGCAACGACAGTTGCTGTCGCAGTCATCGTTGATCGCGGAGCAGGTCCTGCAATCGTTGAGCGTGGTCTTGAGTACCGCGCTGCCTACTCACTCGCTGATCTGGGTCTCGCCTGATAGTTGGTCGCGCTGCCGGCGATGCCGGATGTACTCAATGACAATCGGAATCACGCTGATCAGCACAACCAAGATCAGCACAAGTTCGATGTTCTTCTTGACGAACCCAATATTGCCGAAATAGTAGCCAGCAATGGTGACCAAGCCGGCCCACAGAACGGCGCCAATCGAGCTGTAGATGAGGTACTTGCGAAAATCCATTCGGCCGATGCCAGCAACTGCTGTGATAAAGGTTCGAACGATTGGCACGAAGCGCGCCAGCACGATTGCTCGACCGCCGTGCTTCTCGAAGAATTCGTGAGTCTTGTCGACGTATTCCTTGCGGAAGAATTTGGAGTCGGGCCTGTTGAACAACGCGGGCCCTGCTGCCCTGCCGATCCAGTAGCCGGTGAGATTGCCGGCGACGGCCGCGACGATGAGTACAAGACAGGCCAACCAGAGATTCATGTCGATGGATCCTTGCGCGATGAACAGGCCCACGACGAAGAGCAGCGAGTCTCCCGGCAGAAAGAAGCCCAGCAGAAGCCCGCACTCAGCGAAGATGATGCCGACCACCACCCAGAAAGCCAAGCCGCCGAGGCTGTTCAGCATCGACTCTGGATTCATCCAACTCGGCCCGAGGGTTTGCACGGTGATGCCTGCGCTGATTACGAGATTCACCTCGGCAGGCTATCGTCGCAGACGTGGATCTCCATGATTCGTCAGTAGGTGTTGGCCCACATCCCCAGCCTTGGCCCCAAGACCCTCGCTTGGATGAGGATCTGCTCGAGGCCGGCGATCGTCGAAATGTTGTTGATGAGTTTCGCTATTGGAAGCTTGAGGCAATCGTGGCCGAACTCGATACCCGCAGGCATCCCTTTCACGTCGCGATCGAGAATCTTCAACATGATTTCAACATTGGCTCCGTCGTACGCACGGCCAATGCCTTTCTCGCCCGCGAGGTGCACATCGTTGGCCGTCGGCGATGGAATCGCCGCGGGGCAATGGTGACTGATCGCTATCAGCACATTCATCACCATGCCGATGCCGAGGAGTTTCGAATCTGGGCGACGTCATCAAAGTTACTGATCTTGGGATTCGACAATGTTGAAGGTTCGGTCCCGCTGGAGACCGCTGCCCTTCCAGAGCATTGCGTCCTCCTGTTTGGGCAGGAAGGCACCGGACTCAGCGAAGAAGCCCGATCTGTATGTGATGGTCTGATTGCTATTTCGCAATTTGGATCCACTCGGTCGATCAATGTGGGAGCGGCCGCAGCAATCGCAATGCACACCTGGATTCGTCAGCACGCAGTGATCACGGCTGTCCAAGGTGGGAGCGCATCCGGGTCGTCGCAGTGAGTCAAGTTGCGGTCTTGTCAGCGGATCGTCGTTACCGGAAGCTCTTCTTCGCGCGAACCATCAGCAATCTGGGTAACGGCATTGCTCCAATTGCTCTGGCATTCGGAATCTTGGCGATGCCCAATACTGACGCGACTTCGCTCAGCATCGTGCTCGCCGCCCAAGCGATCCCGCTGGTATTGGTGCTTCCCGTGGGAGGTGTTATCGCTGATCGGCTCGGACGTGCTCGAGTAATTGCCTACACCGATCTTGTCCTGAGTGGTGTTGTTGCCGTGCTGGCCTACATGTTTCTCAGCAGTTCGGTGACGATTCCAGCACTTGTTGTGCTGTCGTTCATCATCGGTTGCCTCAATGGCCTTTGGTGGCCGGCCTATTCGGGCCTCGTCCCTGATGTAGTTGCAGATGAGTTGCTGCAGCCAGCAAATGCATATTTGAGCATTGCCTCAAATGTTGGTCTGATTGCCGGCAGCGCGATCGGTGGAATCATCGTGGCTGCAGCGGGAGCGGGCATTGCAATCGCGGTGGACTCGGCCTCGTTCTTGGTGGCCGGCATCTTGGTCTTCACTTTTCGGAATATTTCAAAGCCGCACGACTCAGGCGAGGGGATGCTAGGCGATCTCGCACATGGCTGGCGAGTATTTGTGTCCTTCCGCTGGGTTGTGGTTGTCGTGTTCTCCTTCAGCACGATCGTGATGGCCCTGTATGGCGCCGAGCAGGTCATGGGTCCGGTACTTGCAATAGATGAGTACGGGGGAGCAGCGGGTTGGGCAGTCGTGCTCGCCTTCCAGTCAGCTGGCTTGCTCGCCGGTGGCTTCGCGAGTTCGCGCATCAATATCCGCCGCCCCATGCTGTTCGGAATGCTCGTCACCTTGACTCTTCCCCTATGGCTAGTGAGCTTGGCCTTTGCGGCGCCTCTGTGGATCATCTCCCTTGGATCCTTTGCCTGGGGTGTGGCAATCGAGTTCTTCCAAGTGCTCTGGTACACCGCCTTGCAGACGAATGTTCCGCGCGAAGCACTTTCACGGGTCAGTTCATACGACGCGATGGGTTCACTCATGTTCGGTCCAATAGGGCTCGCCTTGGCCGGGCCGCTCGTGAGTGCGGTCGGCTTGCAAACCGCCTTCCTCATCTGCGCAGGGGTCGCCACTATCGCGATTCTGCTCACCCTGCTTTCGAGCTCAGTGCGCTCACTGACGTCGGCGGTTTCAGACTCAGCAGCGTGATGTGGGCCTAGGCCTGTTTCGTGGAAGGATGAGCGCCGTCAGCCGCCCGTCAGCCGCAGGAGAACCCGATGCCGATTGCGTCCCCAGAGGTCTACGCAGAAATGCTCGATCGTGCGAAGGCCGGAAAGTTCGCCTATCCAGCCATTAATTGCACTTCGTCGCAGACCATTGTTGCTGCGATGCGCGGCTTTGCTGAGGCAGAGAGCGACGGCATCATTCAGGTTTCATGGGGCGGCGCTGAGTTCGCCTCTGGTCAGGCCGTCAAGAACATGGTGGCTGGCGCTCAGGCCCTCGCGGAGTTCGCCCATTCAATTGGGCGCAGTTACGGCGTGAATATCGCCTTGCACACCGATCACTGTCCGAAGGACAAACTTGAGGGCTTCATGGAGCCGCTCATTGTCATCTCCCACGAGCGGGTGGCACAGGGGCTGGAGCCGCTTTTTCAATCCCATATGTGGGACGGCTCGGCGGTTGCACTTGAAGAGAACATGGAGATCTCGCAACGGATGCTGGATGCCTGTCACAAGGCGAACATCATTCTTGAGATTGAAATTGGCGTGGTTGGCGGCGAAGAAGATGGCATCGAGGCCAGCCACGATGCCAAGCTCTTTTCCAGTGCTGAAGATGGCCTCGCCACCGCCGAGGCACTCGGGCTTGGTGAACGCGGTCGCTACATGGTTGCCGCGACCTTTGGCAACGTGCACGGCGTGTACAAGCCGGGCAATGTCGTGTTGACCCCGAAGGTGCTGGAGGAAATCCAGACGGCAGTCGGCGCCAAGTACGCAGTCACAAAGCCCTTTGATCTCGTCTTTCATGGGGGCTCAGGATCATTGCTCAGCGAGATCCGCGAAGCTCTTGACTACGGCGTCGTGAAGATGAACATCGATACAGACACGCAGTATGCATTCACCCGGCCGATCGCTGATCACATACTGAAGAACTACGACGGAGTGCTCAAAGTTGATGGCGAGGTCGGCAATAAGAAGCAGTACGACCCGCGCACCTACGGAAAGCTTGCCGAGGCGAACATGGCAGCGCGTGTCCTGCAAGGCTGCGAGGATCTACGTTCGACGGGGACGGCGATCAAGTAGTAAGGGAATCAAATAGTGATGGAAAATCTGCTCGGCGGACCCGCTCCGACTCTGTTGCCCGAAGACACAGATCCGCTCGGCTCCCTCGCCGCTGGTGAGGATCCGGGTCTGGTTGCCCAGCAGTATCCGTCGAGTTCCCTTGCCTGGGCTGTGGTCAGCGATCAGGCCTGGGCCGAAGGCCGAGTGCTTGAGTCCTATGCATTTGCGCGCGTCGGCTATCACCGTGGCCTCGACGCGCTGCGACGCAATGGTTGGAAGGGCCATGGACCTGTGCCGTGGAGCCATGAGCCCAATCGCGGATTCCTTCGCTGCTTGATCGCTCTCGGCCGCGCTGCTCAGGCAATCAACGAGACCGAGGAAGCAGAACGCATCGAGGCTTTCCTTGCTGATTGCGATCCGAGCATTCCGCGCAGCTGATCTCAGCCCGTACCCGAGCAACAGGACTCCTCGCTCTCGACTCATGCGGCTAGTCAAGCACTCAAACCGAATAGGGGAATTCCCCTGACTCAGGTAGCGTTTCGGCCCGTGCCCGCGATCATTCTGCTCGGCTCCCAATGGGGAGACGAGGGTAAAGGCAAGGCGACCGACCTCCTCGGAGGGCGCGTCGATTACGTCGTGCGCTACCAGGGCGGAAATAACGCTGGCCACACCGTTGTCATTGGCGATCAGAAGTTTGCGTTGCACTTGCTGCCCAGCGGCATCCTGACTCCTGAGGTCGTCCCCGTCATCGGCAATGGCGTCGTCATCGACCCCGCCGTCCTCTTCGAGGAGATGCGCGGACTCAATGAGCGAGGTGTGGATACTTCAAAGTTGCTCATCAGCGCCAATGCGCACCTGATCACGCCGTATCACGTGACTCTCGACAAGGTGTCTGAACGCTTCCTTGGCAACTCCAAGATCGGCACCACTGGCCGCGGCATCGGGCCTACCTACGCGGACAAGATCTCGCGCATTGGCATTCGCGTGCAGGATCTCTTCGATCCCTCGATTCTTCGTCAGAAGGTCGAAAGCGCACTCGATGGCAAGAATCAGGTGTTGGTCAAGGTCTATAACCGTCGCGCCCTCGACGTCGACGCGATTGTCGAATCGTTACTCGAGTTCGCCGAGCCGCTTCGGCCTTATGTGGCTGACACCTCGCTGCTGCTGAACAAAGCCCTCGATGAGAACAAGGTGGTGTTGCTCGAAGGTGGTCAAGGCACTCTGCTCGATGTAGACCACGGCACCTATCCCTTTGTTACTTCCAGCAATCCCACTGCAGGTGGCGCGTGCACCGGAAGCGGCATCGGACCGATGCGCATCACGAATGTCATCGGCATCCTCAAGGCCTACACCACTCGTGTTGGCTCTGGGCCTTTCCCAACTGAGCTCCTTGACGCTGATGGTGAGCGCCTGCGCAAGGTGGGCGGTGAGGTCGGCACGACGACCGGCCGTGATCGTCGTTGCGGTTGGTTCGACGCCCCGATCGCAAAATTCGCTACTCGCGTCAATGGCCTGACCGACACTTTTCTCACCAAGCTCGATGTCCTCACCGGCTTCAGCCGGATTCCGGTGTGCGTGGCCTACGACGTCGATGGCACCCGGATGGACGAGCTGCCAATGACGCAGACCGGTTTTCACCATGCCATACCAATCTATGAATCTCTGCCTGGTTGGAGTGAGGACATCTCCAAGGCCAAAACGGTCGAGGATCTGCCGGCCAATGCTCGCTCCTATGTGCAGTTCCTCGAAGACATCTCCGGTACCCGCATCAGTGCGATCGGCGTTGGCCAAGATCGTGATGCGACGATTTCGATCCACGACTTGATTGGTTAGTTCTCAGTTCGGCTGATCGGTGCGCGTCGCATGGGAGCAAGGCATGATGGCGCTTGTGAATCCTGAAGAGGGCAAACGGGTTGCGGACCTAGACCGAGCACACGTCTTTCACTCCTGGAGTGCACAAGGCGCGCTGAATCCACTGGCGGTTGAGGGGGCTGAAGGCTGCTGGGTTTGGGACTACGAGGGCAATAGATATCTCGATATCTCTTCTCAACTCGTCAATGTGAATATCGGTCATCAGCACCCCAAGGTAGTGAAGGCAATTCAGGATCAAGCTGCCGTGCTGACGACGATCAATCCCAATCACGCGAATGTTCAGCGCAGCGAGGCGGCGGCGCTCATTGCGACGCTTGCGCCACAGCAGATGAACAAGGTGTTCTTCACCAACGGCGGCGCTGATGCGGTCGAAAATGCGATTCGCATGGCGCGACTGCACACTGGTCGCCGCAAGGTGCTGACCTTCTATCGCTCTTACCACGGCAATACAGGGGCAGCCATTGTTGCAACTGGAGATCCACGTCGTTGGCCGAACGAATTTGCCGACGGTCACGTGCACTTCTTTGGGCCCTATCTGTATCGATCGAGTTTCTGGGCAAGCACCGAAGCAGAAGAATGCGACCGTGCCTTGGCGCATCTTGAGCAAGTCATTTTGTTCGAGGGCCCTGCGAGCATTGCAGCGATCCTGTTGGAGTCAGTTGTCGGCACGGCCGGAATCCTCGTACCTCCTGAAGGTTATCTGAGCGGAGTTCGTGCCTTGTGCGGTCGCTTCGGCATCGTGCTGATCGCAGATGAAGTGATGTGTGGATTCGGCCGTACGGGGTCCTGGTTTGCATTCGAGAATTTCGGCATCGAACCAGATCTGATCACTTTCGCAAAGGGCGTGAACTCTGGCTACGTACCTGTAGGTGGAGTGATCATCGCTGACGAAATCGCTCACACTTTCGACGAGCTGGTGTTTCCTGGTGGTCTGACCTACTCAGGCCACCCGCTCGCCGCCGCTTCGATTGTTGCTGCGCTCAGCGCGATGCAGGACGAGGGCATAGTCGAGAACGCCCGGATGATCGGAACAGACGTGCTTGGTCCGGGACTTCGCGCATTGCAAGACAAGCACCCAGTGATTGGTGAAGTGCGCGGCCTTGGTGTCTTTTGGGCCCTTGAGCTGGTCTCGGACAGAGCCAGCCGCGAACCGCTGGCGCCCTACGGCGGATCCTCGCCGGCGATGGCCGATCTCCTTGCAGCGTGCAAGGCCAATGGGCTGCTCCCGTTCACCAACTACAACCGACTTCACGTGGTGCCGCCCTGCACGATTTCGGTGGAGGAAACGCGGGAAGCCCTCAAGCGGCTCGATGCCGTGTTCAGTGTGGTCGATCGGCACTACGTCGGTTCTTAGATCTCTTGATGGCACTGTGCGCTAGATAGGGTCACGCCATGCGTGTTCTCGTTGTCGGTTCTGGTGCACGCGAACACGCTTTGGTTGCGGCTTTATTGACCGATTCATCCGTCACGTATGTCGCATGCGCCCCCGGAAATGCCGGCATCGCCAGCGAGATCGATGTATTTCACGTGGAGGCAGCTGAACCTCAGGCTGTCGCAGCACTCGCAGCCGAAATTTCGGCCGATCTTGTCGTCATTGGACCCGAGGTTCCCCTGGTCGCCGGTGTTGCAGATGCAGTTCGCGCGCAGGGCATTGCCTGCTTTGGGCCTTCAGCTGCGGCTGCTCAACTTGAGGGAAGCAAGGCATTTGCCAAGCAGGTGATGGCCGAGGCCGGGGTGGACACGGCACAAGCGCGCGTGTGCACAGACATCGAAGCAGTGGCCGCAGCGCTCGACGAGTTCGGTGCTCCCTTTGTTGTCAAAGACGATGGACTAGCGGCCGGCAAGGGTGTTGTCGTCACTTCTGATCGCCAAGAGGCGCTCCGTCACGCTCGCGCCTGCTTCGAAAACAATGCTCCGAGTGTGCTGATTGAGGAGTACCTCGATGGGCCTGAGGTATCGCTCTTCGGCATCACAGATGGATCCGTCATTATTCCCCTCCAACCAGCGCAGGATTTCAAGCGTGCCTTCGACGCCGATGCCGGCCCCAATACCGGCGGCATGGGCGCCTATTCGCCATTGCCCTGGGCGCCGGTGAATCTGGTGGAAGAGATCACAATTTCAGTTCTCGAGCCGATGATCGCCGCAATGCGCAACCGCGGCACGCCGTTCAGTGGGCTCTTGTATGCCGGACTTGCCTTGACGTCGCGAGGTATTCGCGTTGTCGAGTTCAACGCGCGCTTTGGCGATCCCGAAACCCAGGTTGTCCTGGCTCGTTTGAAGTCGCCACTGGGCCAATTGCTCCTGGCCTCGGCTCAAGGCACTTTGGCCGAATTTCCCCCCTTGGAATGGCATGAGGGCGCGGCCGTGACCGTTGTGATCGCCTCGTCCGGCTACCCAGAGAGCCCCCGCACTGGCGATGTGATCCAAGGTCTGGCTGCCGCAGCTGAGGTTGAAGGAGTGCAGATTCTGCATGCCGGCACCAGCCGGAATGACGAAGGGCAGGTGTTTTCGGCCGGCGGACGAGTGCTCTCGGTGACTGCAGTGGGCGATTCGCTTGCCCAAGCTCGCGAACGGGCCTATGCCGGAGTCGACCTCATCAGCCTCGCCGGCTCCCACCACCGGCGTGACATCGCGGAGCTCGCCAGTGGAGCATGAAAGAATGGGCCAGTGACGGCCACTTTTCCCAATGTCCTTGCTGGTCGGTACGCATCTGAGGCCATGTGCTCGATCTGGTCGCCCGAGGCCAAGATCGTCATGGAACGCCAATTGTGGATCGCGGTCATGCGCGCCCAATCAGGACTCGGACTCGCAGTTGCTAGCGATGCCATTGAGCAATATGAGGCTGTTGTCGACAAGGTCGACCTCGATTCCATTGCTGCTCGTGAGCGGGTCACCAAGCACGATGTGAAAGCGCGAATCGAGGAGTTCAACGATCTCGCCGGTCATGAACTCATTCACCTGGGGATGACCTCGCGCGACCTCACCGAGAATGTTGAGCAGTTGCAGGTACTGAAGTCGCTGCTGCTCGTGCGTGATAAGACAGTAGCTGCGCTGCAGCGGCTCTCAAGCCTTGCCCTGGAATATTCCGACACTGCAATCACCGGGCGCTCGCACAATGTGCCTGCTCAGACCACGACTCTGGGCAAGAGATTCGCCTCAGCCGCCGATGAACTGCTGATCGCATACGCCCGCATCGAGAACCTCATTGGCCGGTACCCGCTGCGTGGTATCAAGGGTCCTGTTGGCACGGCACAGGACATGCTCGATCTGCTTGATGGCGATGCCGCAAAGCTCGCCGCGCTCGAAAGCCGAATCGCGCAGCATCTCGGATTCGCTCAACTGCTCGACAGCGTTGGTCAGGTCTATCCGCGAACTTTGGATTTCGATGTCATCTCGGCCTACCTCGAGGTGGCCGCAGGACCTTCAAGCCTTGCAACAACTATTCGTCTCATGGCAGGCCTGGATCTGGTCACTGAAGGCTTCCGTCCGGGCCAAGTCGGCTCTTCAGCGATGCCCCACAAGATGAACTCGCGATCATGCGAACGAGTCAATGGGCTCACCGTGATTCTTCGCGGCTATCTGACGATGACTGCAGATCTGGCAGGCAATCAATGGAATGAAGGCGATGTCGCCTGTTCAGTCGTGCGCCGCGTTGCACTGCCTGATGCGAGCTTTGCCATAGACGGGCTCTTCGAAACCTTCCTCACAGTGCTCGACGATTTCGGAGCCTTCCCATCCGTCATAGACAGAGAACTCGATCGCTATCTGCCGTTCCTCTCGACGACAAAAGTGCTGATGGCTGCAGTACGCAAAGGCGTTGGTCGCGAGATTGCGCACGAAGCAATCAAGGAGCATGCCGTCAGCGTGGCCTTGGCAATGCGCGAGGAAGCAGCTGCTGAAAATGATCTGCTTGAACGCCTCGCCGCGGATCCGCGCCTTGAGCTCTCGCTCCACGAGTTGCAGGCCCTGATCGCAGAACCACTGTCCTTCACCGGAGCGGCCGCGGCACAGGTCCAATCGATTGTCCATCGAGTGGCAGCGATCACCGCTGAGCACCCTGCAGCCGCTGGCTATTCACCTGGAGACATTCTGTGACCGCTGTACCCGACTACGGATTGCCCGCCGAGTATGAGCACGTCTATTCAGGCAAGGTGCGCGATCTGTATCGCACCGCTGAGGGTCGACTGCTGTTCGTCGCGAGTGATCGCATCTCTGTCTACGACCAGATCGTGCCATCGTTGATCCCCGATAAAGGACGCATCCTCACAGCACTTTCCCTGTGGTGGTTTCGTCAGTTGGAGGACATCGTCCCCAACCACGTCACCCCCGGCAAGGTTCCTGATGAGGTCAAGGGCCGCGCGATGGTCTGTGCTGATCTCGACATGCTGCCCGTTGAATGTGTTGCACGCGGATATCTCACCGGTTCGGGTCTTATCGAGTATCAAGCCAAGGGTTCGATCTGCAATGTAGGGCTGCCCCCGGGCCTGAAGGACGGTTCGCTGCTGCCGAAGCCGATCTTCACACCAGCTACGAAAGCCGCCATCGGCGATCACGATGAGAACATCAACTTCGATGAGGTCATCGTCATGATTGGCCAAGAGGAAGCGCAAGAACTCAAGCGTCTGACCATGGCTATCTACGAGCGAGCGTCGGAGATTGCCGATGAACGAGATCTGATCTTGGCCGATACCAAGCTTGAGTTCGGCATTGCCAAGACCGGTCGGTTCTCGGGTCGCATCATGCTGGCTGACGAGGTCCTGACCCCAGATTCATCGCGCTTCTGGCTGCGCGAGACCTGGGCACCCGGCGGAGCGCAACCGTCATTCGACAAGCAATTCGTGCGCGATTGGTTGACCTCGCCTGAGTCGGGCTGGGATAAGTCCAGTGGTGAGCCACCACCAGCATTGCCAGACGAAGTCATCGAACAAACGCGTGCCAAATATGTTGAAGCGTATGAACGGCTGACCGGAAAGCGCTTCGCATGACCACCTGGCTGATAACCGGCGGTGCTGGATATATCGGCTCGCACGTCATCCGTGAACTGCTGGACAGTGGTCGCCAAGTTGTTGTCCTTGATGACCTCTCTTCAGGTCACGCGCACCGCATTCCCGAAGGCGTTGCGTTTGTCCACGCAAATGTCGCCGATCGCGAGGCCGTCTCGCGAGCCCTCAAGCAGCACTCGATCGATGGCGTGATCCATCTTGCTGCCAAGAAGGCAGTAGGGGAGTCGGTGGAGCTTCCATTGCACTACTACCGCGAGAACGTTGATGGCCTGATTGCGCTACTTGAGGCCATGAAGGCCGAAGATGTCACGCGCTTGGTCTATTCCTCCTCCGCTGCTGTGTACGGAACTCCAGAGCACAATCCAATTCCAGAGACAGCCACCCTCAAGCCAGAGTCGCCATATGGGCAGACCAAGGTGGTCGGCGAGTGGCTTGCGGCTGCTCAGGGCATCGCAACCGGACTATCGTGGGTGGCCCTGCGCTACTTCAATGTGGCTGGCGCTGGCTGCGATGCACTCGGCGACGACAGCATCAACAACCTCATCCCGATGGTGTTCGCAGCACTGGACAAGGGGGAGCGGCCGCAGATCTTTGGTGATGACTATCCGACCCCAGATGGCACCTGCGTTCGCGATTACATTCACGTTGCTGATCTTGCGAGCGCGCACGCCGCCGCCGCCGCCCATTGCGAATCCCGCTCTGCGGCAGACGCATTCAATGTCGGCCGCGGTGAGGGTTCCTCCGTTCGTGAGGTGATGGACACCATCTCAGCAGTGATCGGCAGCGATGTTCAGGCACAGGTTTCGTCCAGAAGAGCCGGGGATCCTCCCGCTTCAACGGCGGCAACTGGGCGCATTCTCGACGTGCTCGGCTGGCGAGCCCAACGTGATCTGGAGGCAATGGTTGCCTCCGCCTGGTCGGCGTGGACATCTCAGCGCAGCCGATAGACTTCGCCCATCCCCAAGCCTCAGGAGTGCCCGTGGCCCGCGTCGTCGTAGACGTCATGCTCAAGCCCGAAATTCTGGACCCCCAAGGTCGTGCCGTGCAGGGGGCTTTAGGCCGCCTTGGCGTGCCCGGAGTGGCTGGTGTTCGGCAGGGCAAGCAATTCGTCATTGAGTTTGACGGTGAGGTCACCCCCGAACTGCGTGAACAACTCCACGCCATTGCCGGTGAACTGCTCTGCAATCCGGTGATTGAGGATTTCGTGCTTGTCGTGGATGAGGCGCAGTAGGAATGCGCATTGGAGTTGTGACCTTTCCTGGCTCACTTGATGATGCCGACGCCTCCCGAGCCATCCGTATTGCTCGCGGCGAGCCAATATCCCTGTGGCACGGCGATGCCGACCTCAAGAATGTTGATGCTGTCGTGCTTCCAGGCGGCTTCTCTTATGGCGACTACCTTCGCTGCGGGGCCATTGCCCGCTTCGCGCCCGTGATGTCGAAGTTGGTCGATGCGGCCAATGGCGGACTTCCGGTTCTGGGCATCTGCAATGGCTTTCAGGTCCTGTGTGAGTCGCACCTGCTGCCCGGCGCTCTGACTCGCAATGATCACCTGCACTTCATCTGTCGAGATCAAGCGCTGCGCATTGACGACAACAGTTCGGCCTGGACGAGCAGCTATGCCAATGGACAAGAGATTGTGGTGCCGCTGAAGAATGGCGAAGGTTGCTTCGTTGCCGATGAGCGCACTCTTGACGAACTCGAAGCAGAAGGCCGAGTTGTTGCCCGTTATCTGGGTGCCAATCCCAATGGCAGTCGCCGCGATATCGCTGGAATTCGCAATGCGCGCGGCAATGTCGTCGGCCTGATGCCGCACCCGGAGCACGCCGTAGACCTGCTGACTGGTCCCACCCTTGACGGCCTGGGTTTCTTCACGAGTGTTCTCACCTCGATGGTGAACGCGTGAGCATCGACACCGTCGCGCAGGCTGAACAATCACCAGATCGCCAGCAACCGTTCGCGGAGCTTGGCCTAAAAGCTGATGAATACCAACGGATTCGCGACATCCTCGGGCGCCGTCCAACAAGCAGTGAACTCGCAATGTATTCCGTCATGTGGAGCGAGCACTGCTCGTACAAGTCGAGCAAAGTGCACTTGCGCCAGTTTGGTGAGAAGCAGCCGAAGACCGACAAACTGCTTGTAGGCATCGGCGAGAACGCGGGTGTTGTTGATATCGGTGATGGCTGGGCGGTGACCTTCAAGGTCGAAAGCCACAATCACCCTTCGTATGTCGAGCCTTATCAGGGCGCAGCCACAGGTGTTGGCGGAATTGTCCGCGACATCATCTCGATGGGTGCCCGCCCGCTCGCGGTGATGGACCCGCTGCGCTTTGGCCCAGCTGATGCGGCTGACACTCGTCGCGTATTGCCTGGCGTCGTCTCCGGCATCGGCGGATATGGCAACTGCTTGGGTCTGCCGAATATTGGCGGCGAAGTTGTCTTTGACTCCAGCTACCTGGGAAACCCACTAGTCAATGCGCTGTGTGTCGGCGCGATGCGTCACGAGGACATCCACCTTGCCAGCGCCAAGGGCGTCGGCAACCTAGTCGTGCTCTATGGAGCCCGCACAGGTGGCGATGGCATTGGTGGCGTCTCCGTTCTTGCGTCGGAGACCTTCAGCGAGGGCGGATCAACCAAGCGCCCAAGCGTTCAGGTCGGCGATCCATTTATGGAGAAATTGCTCATCGAAGCCACTCTCGAGGTGCTGCACGCCGGACTGGTTGAAGGCATTCAGGATCTCGGCGGCGCTGGAATTTCCTGTGCCACCAGCGAGCTTGCGTCAAATGGCGATGGCGGCATGCACGTGTGGCTTGATCGCGTGCTGCTTCGCGATGCAACATTGACGCCAGAAGAGATCTTGATGAGTGAGTCTCAGGAGCGGATGTGCGCTGTTGTCGCGCCAGACAACCTTGACTCCTTCATGGCGCTCATCCACAAATGGGAGATCGAAGCCGTCGTCATCGGCGAGGTCACCGACTCCGGTCGCCTGACAGTTGATTGGCACGGCGAGCAAATCGTCGACGTTCCGCCGCGCACAGTTGCGCATGAAGGTCCGATCTACGACCGTCCGTACGCCCGCCCTGACTGGCAAGACGCATTGCAGGCTGATGGTCCTGAGCGTTTAGAACGCCCGATGACTCCTGAAGCGTTGCGCGAGACATTGCTGACGATGGTCGCGTCGCCGAATCTGTCTTCCAAAGAGTGGATCACCGCGCAGTACGACCGCTACGTGCTCGGCAACACCGTGCTTGCCCAGCCTGAAGACGTCGGCATGATCCGCATCGATGAAGAGTCGGGCCTGGGTGTTGCGATCTCGACTGACTGCAATGGCCGATTCGCCAAACTTGATCCGTACACCGGAACTCAGTTGGCCCTTGCCGAGTCTTACCGCAATGTCGTGGCATCAGGAGCTGTGCCACTGGCCGTGACGAACTGTCTGAACTTTGGTTCGCCCGAGGATCCTGCAGTGATGTGGCAGTTTGCTGAAGCCACACGCGGCCTGGCCGATGGCTGCCTGCAGTTGGGCATCCCGGTGACTGGCGGCAATGTCTCCTTCTACAACCAAACTGGCGATACGGCCATCCTCCCAACCCCAGTTGTTGGTGTGCTTGGGGTGATCGACAACGTCGAATTGCGCACTCCCATTGCATGGGCCAATGCGGGAGAGCGCATCTTCTTGTTGGGCGACACCTTCGATGAATTGGCTGGCAGTGAGTGGGCCAACCATGTGCACGGTCATCTCGGTGGACTGCCGCCCAAGGTTGATCTCGAGCTCGAGCGCCTGCTTGGTGAAGTGCTGGTCACGGCTTCGAGTGATCAGTTGATTGTTGCTGCGCATGATGTGTCCGACGGCGGCATTGCCCAGGTACTCGTCGAGATGGCACTGCATTCGGGGCTGGGTGCACGGATTCGGATCCCCGACGACGCTGATCCCTTTGTGTTCCTGTTCAGTGAGTCTGCTGCGCGCGCGGTCGTTGCCGCGAGCAGTCTGCTGGCGGGAGCATTCGTCGACTACTGCTCGCACCTGCGACTGCCGGTGACCGAGATCGGCTTGGTGACTGCAGGGGATTCACTTGAATTCACCGGGCAGTTCACTTTCGGCCTCGATGAGCTGCGCGAGGCGCACACGCGCACGATTCCGGCGCTCTTCGGCTGATGACGCCTGCCATCACTTCGGCTCTCCTTGCGATTGATGCTGGTGAGCCCGCTGAACGCACAGTGCTCAAGCAGGCTGTGAAGGACTCGCTGGCGGCCTTGGTCGAAGTCGCACCCGGACATAGCGTCGAGATCAGGATCCCGCCCTTCGCCGCGGTTCAGGCCATTCCAGGGGCTCGGCACCGTCGAGGCACTCCTCCAGCGGTCGTTGAGACCGACGCGACCACGTGGTTGCTGCTCTGTGTGGGACGCATCACCTGGGATCAGGCCAGCAAAGAGGGAAGAGTCCACGCCAGTGGCGAACGCTCCGACCTGTCGCAATGGTTTCCGCTAGAAGTCGCGTAACCTACGACCGTGCGAGGTGACGGGCTTCTATCCCACGACCTGCTTCCAGGTGAGAAAGGCCCTCAAGACGCTTGTGGCGTCTTCGGGGTCTGGGCTCCCGGTGAAGAAGTAGCCAAACTGACCTACTTCGGGCTCTACGCCCTGCAACATCGTGGCCAGGAATCAGCCGGAATCGCTGTCAGCGATGGCGGAAACATTGTGGTCTACAAGGACATGGGCTTGGTCTCGCAGGTCTTCAACGAAGCCAGTCTGGAGTCTTTGCGCGGTCACGTCGCAATTGGCCACACGCGCTACTCGACCACAGGTGCGAGCATCTGGGAGAACGCGCAGCCGACCTTCCGATCGACAGCCACCGGCCACATCGCCTTGGGGCACAACGGAAATATCACGAATACTCCTGCTCTGCGCGTCCGACTGCGCGAGCTCTCGAAGGACTCAGGTGAGCTGCAATTCGACAGTCAGATCAATATCACCAGTGACACCGATGTGCTCACTGGCTTGATCGCCGCCCATCCGGATCTCAGCATCGAAGAAGCTGCTCGCTTGGAGTTGCCCAATGTGCGTGGCGCTTTCTCCTTGGTATTCATGGATGACGACGCTTTGTATGGGGCCCGTGATCCGCAAGGCATTCGACCGCTGGTACTTGGCCGGCTCGAGAATGGCTGGGTGCTCGCCAGTGAGACGGCTGCGCTCGACATCGTTGGAGCCGCATTCGTGCGCGAGGTTGAGCCTGGTGAGTTGATCACCATTGATGGGCAAGGTCTGCGCTCGCAGCGCTTTGCGGAGGCCGATCCGAAGGGTTGTCTCTTCGAATATGTCTATCTCGCTCGCCCTGATACGACCATCGCAGGGCGAGGCGTACAGGCTGCTCGAGTTGAGATCGGCCGCCGGCTTGCAAATGAGTTTCCGGTGGAAGCCGATCTGGTCATTCCGGTTCCAGAATCAGGGCGCTATGCGGCCATCGGCTACGCCCAGGAGTCTGGCATTCCCTTTGCCGAGGGATTGGTCAAGAACGCCTACGTCGGTCGCACTTTCATTCAGCCCTCGCAGACCATTCGCCAGTTGGGCATCCGTCTGAAACTCAATCCGCTGCGCGATGTCATTGCCGGCAAGCGATTGATCGTCGTCGACGATTCGATCGTGCGCGGCAACACACAGCGAGCACTTGTGCGGATGCTTCGCGAAGCCGGAGCTCTGGAGATTCATGTGCGCATCTCCAGCCCACCCGTGAAGTGGCCTTGCTTCTACGGAATCGACTTCGCCACTCGTGCCGAACTCATTGCGACCGGATTGACGGTGAGCGAGATCTGCAATTCGATCGGCGCTGATTCTTTGGGCTACGTCTCGCTGGAAGCGCTCACTGAGGCCACGACAATCCCCGCAGATCGACTGTGCCGAGCTTGCTTTGATGGCGTCTATCCGGTGCAGATCCCCGATCCTGAGGTCGTCAGCAAGCAGGTGATGGATGGCATCGAGCGGCGTGTGGTCAAAGCTGCCGAGGCGCAGGGTTCTCTTGCAGTGACATTCGAGGCTGAACCCGTATGACCGGTGCTTCCTATGCGGCCGCCGGAGTGGATGTTGAAGCTGGTGAGCTCGCAGTCGCCTTGATGCGTGCTGCTGTCACAGCTGCCCAACGCCCTGAAACTGTTGGTGAGTTTGGCGGCTTCGCCGGTCTGTTTGATGCGAGCGCACTCACAAGATTCCGAAAGCCACTTCTGGCAACCTCGACTGACGGAGTGGGCACAAAAATCGCAGTTGCACGAGCGATGGATATTCACGACACGATCGGTATCGATCTTGTGGCGATGGTTGTCGACGATCTCGTGGTCTGTGGAGCAGAACCATTGTTCATGACTGACTACATCGCCACTGGTTCAGTGCAACCAGAGCGCATTGCGGCAGTTGTTTCCGGCATTGCGCGCGGTTGCCAGTTGGCCGGATGCGCGCTGCTCGGTGGCGAGACCGCGGAACATCCAGGGTTGATGGCGCCTGATGAATACGATGTCGCGGGCGCCGGAACTGGGGTTGTCGAAGCGGACGAACTCCTTGGCCCGCATCGCGTTGTACCAGGCGATGTCGTCATCGCACTTGGCGCTTCCGGCTTGCATTCCAACGGTTATTCACTTGCTCGCTTTGTGCTGTTGGGCGACTCAGGCCCCGGCTTGAATGCGCATATCGCTGAACTTGGTCGCACTGTTGGTGAAGAGATGCTCGAGCCGACTGCCGTCTACGCATTGGATTGTCTTGCGTTGATGAAGGGTGTGCAGGTGCATGCGTTCAGTCACGTCACGGGCGGTGGCCTTGCGGCGAACATTGCTCGCGTGCTCCCTGCAGATCTTGCGGCGGACATCCGACGAGCCAGTTGGCAGCCGCTGCCCATCTTTGATCTCATTCTCCGAACCGGCAATGTTGCTCGCCTCGAAGGCGAAAAAACTTTCAATATGGGCGTCGGAATGGTCGCGATTCTGGGAGCCGATGAGGCTGACTCTGCGATTGCATTGCTGAGATCACGTGGCATCACAGCGTGGATCTGCGGTGAAGTGCGAGAGCGCCGAGACGGCGAACACGGTGATGCCGAGGCAAAAGGCGGCAAGGGCGGTGCAGTACTGCTTCGGGGGGACTATCAGCGCTGACTAGCGCTGACTAGCGCTCCTCGTCCTCTTCTTCATCTTCCTCGTAGTACTTGGCGTAGGGATCGTCCTCTTCGTCCTCTTCGACTTCTTCCACGGTGATCTCGGCTACGTAGGCAGCAGTCACCTCGCCGCCGGCCAGTTCAGCCTGGAGACGGTCAAAATCGGTCTGCGGTCCCCCATACTTCAGGGCACGGGCAACCTTCGTTTGCTTAGCCTTAGCTCGGCCGCGCCCCATGGCTCGACCCCCTCATCCGGGATCTGCGCCCCGGCTCATTGGACGGAAAAAGTGCAGCGGGCTGCGCCCATGCTGCGGTGAGTAGCGTACCTGTTCTTGGTAATGACCAGATGCAATGGGTTCGGATTTGTGGACCATTCCCTCACGAATGGCTCGGAAAGTGTCACGTGATGAATATTTTCCGAATATATCCGCCCAAAATGCTTGCCCCAGTCCGTGGTGAATGTCACAGTACGTCCCACGTCAGGCATTGGGCCGGGCCGACAGGAGGTTCTCGTGACTGGTCGCGGAGCGGATATCGAGCAACTGCTCACCCCATCAGAGGTCGCAGCCCTCTTCAGGGTCGATCCCAAGACGGTGACCCGTTGGGCGAAGGCTGGCAAGTTGACCAGCATCCGGACACTTGGCGGACATCGCCGCTACCGGGCCACCGAGGTCCAGTCGCTTCTGGAAGTCCAGGGGCCCCTCGCAGTGAACGGCGCCTAAGCGCCCTTATTCCTGTTCAAAGGCGGCAACTGCCGTTGGCAGGGTCGGGAACATGTGCTCCCGACCAATACGGCCGCCGACCCCATGCAACATCAACTCCGACTCGATTTCCTTGGTCACACGCACCAGGCAGAGTTGGATGTCTGCTCGGGAGCAGTGATCACGGACCCGCTCGAGCGCGTCGAGCCCCGTGATGTCGACCTCGACATTGGCCTCCATGTTCAGCAGAAGCCACCGCGGTTTTGGTGTCGTCGTGTCGACTGCCGCCTCGCATTTGGTCGCGAAGTCGTCAGCATTGGCAAAGAACAACGGCGAGTCGTAGCGAAACACCAAGAGGCCTGGGATCTGCTGGGCATCGGGGTAGTCAGTGATGTCATGCCATCCGGCCATGCCGGAGATCTGGCCGAGAACGGCAGCGTGCGGTCGAGCTACTCGAGTCAGCAATTCGAATACCGACAAGCCAATGGCAAAGAGCACTCCCCAGAGAATGTCGAAGACGAGCACTGACGCAGTTGCCGCAATAGCCAAGTAGAACTCGCGATGTCGGAATCTGAAAAGCCGACGAAACTCATGAAGGTCCACGAGTTTGAGCGCTGCGTAGGTGACCAGACCGCCCAACGCAGGCAATGGGAAACTCGCGAGCAGACCGCCAAGCCCGAGCAGCACGATCAGCGCCCCGAAGGCTGCGACAAGCGAATACAACTGAGTGCGTGCGCCGGCTGACTCACCGAGACTTGCGCGGCTGGCACTCGAACTCACCGGAAAGCCGTGAGCGACGCCGGACACGAGATTGACCGCGCTGAGGGCGAGGAGTTCCTGATTGGCATCGATGTGGTGATGATGCCGATCGCCAAACATGCGCGCAGTCAGCAGATTGTCGGTGTATCCAACAATGAACACCCCGAAGGCAGGCAGCAGGAGCATGCTGATGTCGCTGCTTGTGACTCCACTGAAAGTCAGCGAAGGAATGCCTTGAGAAATGACGCCAACAGTTTGAACGCCATGGGATTCAAGGTCGAAGACTGAGGTGACAATTGCTGCTCCAGCGACGATGAACAGTGCAATTGGGAATCGCGGAAAGTGATTGCTCAGCACGATCAGCAGTCCTGCGACCGTGACACCCATGGCCAGGCTTGGCCACGAAATCGTATCGACCCCTGCGCGCTGAACGAAGGACACGAGGTCGGTGATGACCGAGTCACCGCTGACATCGACTCCGGTGATCTTGCCCAGTTGACTCATGATCATGATGACCGCGACGCCTGCCATGTACCCCACGAGCACAGGCTTGGAGAGCGCGTCCCCAATGAAGCCGAGCCTTAGCGCCCAGGCGGCCAAGGCAAAGAGCCCGCACAAGATGGCCAGGAGCGCTGCTAATGACGCGTATCGACCTGGGTCACCAACGGCGAATGGCGCCAGTGTCGCCGCCGTGAGCAGTGCAGTCGTCGATTCGGGTCCGGCACTCACCAATCGCGAGGTTCCAACGAAGAAATAGACGACAAGGGCCAGCACAATCACCCACAGGCCAACCTGCGGGGGGATTCCGGCAAGTGCGGAGTAGGCCATCACTTGTGGGACGAGATAGGCCAGGACGGTGATGCCACCAATGAGGTCGCCACGCAGATGGCGCTTTTCGTAGTGACGCAGATTAGTGAAGCCGGTCATCTTCGGCGCCTTGGACGTCTTTCTGCGACGGCTCACACGCTTACGTTAGTTCTTGTGTGCATGTACTCGTGGGCCACGCGACTAGTGGCTTGCGCGCTTTCCTATCAGCTTTTCGATGCCGAGGAAGATAAAGCCAAACAGCGTTCCGATGCCGACAATGCCGATGAGGTTGATCATCACCGTGCCATATCCATATCGGGCAGCATCCAGGAATCCATAGGGGTATGAATCAATCACGGCTCCCCGTAAGAGTGAATACGCCACCCATAGCAAAGGCAGAATCAGCGCGAGAAAAATCGTTCGCACACGAATCAAGCCTCGCGGACCAATGAGGATGAACACCAGCACTGTCAGTACTGGCGTGATGTAGTGCTCCAGAGTGTTGGACACGTACTCCCAGCCCTGAAGTTGCGCTTTCGGCGCCAAGATGATCGCGTAGACAAGGCCAGTCACCGTGATCATGATCAATGAATCCAGACGCAGCACACGAAACAGACCTGACTTGCGATTGGGATTGCGCCAAAGCAGAGTCGCAACAACGGCGACCACGATGTTGCTCAGAATTGTGAAGTAACTGAAGAAGTCGAGCACTCTGCCAACCAATCCAGCGCTGCCTACTTCGTTGAAGCCATAGAGCGTGGGAATGGTGTTGGTGTTCGGGTATGTGCCCAGAATCGTCAACAGCAGTGCGATGGCCAGGCCGAGCCATGCCAGCAGGGCATTTGCCCCGAAAAGCCACCGATGCGTGGTCGAGCCTTGGGATTCAGGATGTGCTGACATGCAGCGCAGCCTAGGAGCAAGCAGTACCACATTCACCGAACCCAAACATTTATCCCACTGCTCCTTGACACAAGCTTGGCAAGATCCGTGGAACTACTCGCATGATGCGAGCCAGAGAAGGAGCGGTCATGCCCGACAACGAAGAATCCATAACAAACGCAACCACTGAGCTGCCGCCGGTCCAGCCAGCGCCCGTGGCAGCGGTCGCACCGGCTGTCGCCGTCACTCCGGCACCGGTTGTTGTAGAACAGCCATCACGTCACTCGACCATGAAGGTCCTCCTGGCCGCTGGTGCGGGAGCACTTGTCGTGTTCCTCATCGCAGCTGCCGGCATCGTCGGCTACGCAGTCGGCTCGAATTCAAATCACCTTGGTGGCATCCGTCCGGCACGTCTGGCACAGCTTCAACACAACCTGGGTGGCCAGAGCGGACAAAGCAATCAAGGCAACCAGTTTGGGCCAAGCATGGGACACCGCCCTGGGTTCAACATGAACCAGCAAGGACAGCAAGGACAGCAAGGACAGCAAGGACAGCAAGGACAGCAAGGACAGCTGGACGGTTCACAGAGTTACCCACAAGGTCAGCAGGGACCCATGCCGCAATTCCCAGGTCAGCCCGGTCAGTCATCGGGCGGGATGATGGGGCAATTGCCAACGCAGTAAGTACGTGCGTGTTGAGTCAGGGACGGTCATTGACCGTCCCTGACTCATTTCTCGGGCATGCTGAACCTGCCGATGTGAAGGAGCTTGAGCATGCGAATGAAGCAAAGCACCCTTGCGCTTGCTGTCTGCACTTTCGCCTTCGCCTCCGTGTTGAGCGCTTGCGCCTCCAATGAGCAACCGACCATCACTTCCTCGAGCAGTGCAACAAGCGCATTGGATCCGTGCGATCAGCCAGCTATCACCACTGCCGTTCACGACTTCTACGCCGCGACTTCGGCAACGCAGTCGGCTGGCTTGGATCTTCAATCAGTTTCGAGTGTTGAGTGTGCTGGTGATTGGGCGGTTGCACGGATTGTCGTTGGCGACGGACAAGGCCACGACTTGCAGGACTACGAAGTTGCGCAACGGGTCGATGGTGCATGGGTGGTTGCCGATCGCATGACTGTGTGCGGCACATGGAATCCAAAGAGGCCATCGCAGATTCCTGACGACGCGCAAATCGATGCGCGGCTCTACTCGTCGGCATGCACTGCTGCATAGATCATCGCTCCGATGCACAGGCCGATCAATGCACCAGAAGCCGAAGTGACGTCATGGTCGGCAGCCAGCGCCCAAGCCCGCGCCACCAGATTGGGAAGAAGGTCTTAGGCCAAACCAAATGAAGCCAACAATGAAAGCGGTAACTGTGGAAAGAATGACGGACAGGAAATTGATGTCGGGGAATGTCATGGACTCTCCTCAAGGTGATTTCCGTCGAGAGTGGTGCGATTGCAAGAACCATCCGTGGATCTTGGCGGATCCAATTGCGATCTGACTCAAAGGAATTTCAGCACTACCCTCGTCTCCATGCGGACCATGATCATTGATCACCCACTTGTCGCTCACAAACTCACCAAACTGCGCGATCAAGACACTTCTTCGGTGACCTTTCGGCTTCTTGCAGAGGAACTCGTGACCTTGCTGACTTACGAGGCCACCCGCTCATTGTTGGTGCAAGCCGTGCAGATCGTCACCCCGGTCGCGACTATGGAGGGTGTCGAACTCGCTGATCCTCGTCCGGTTGTCGTGCCGATTCTGCGAGCCGGTCTTGGAATGCTCAGCGGAATGATGAAACTCATGCCGACTGCTGAAGTGGGATTCCTTGGCATGGTTCGCGACGAGGTCACTCTTGAGGCCACGACTTACGCAGATCGACTTCCACCCGATCTGCACAACCGCCAGGTTTTCGTGCTCGATCCGATGCTCGCAACTGGCGGCACCTTGGTCGCTGCGATTGATCTGCTGCTTGCTCGTGGCGCGCGCGATGTCACGGCCATCTGTCTACTTGCGGCTCCGGAGGGGCTGAAGCATGTTGAACAGACATTCTCCGATCGAGATGTTGAAGTCATGATCGTCACGGCCGGACTCGATGATCATTTGAACGAGCATGGCTACATTGTGCCGGGCCTCGGGGATGCTGGAGATCGCCTGTACGGCGTCGTGTGATCAAGCGCGTCAAGAACCCGACTCAGACAGCGCGCTCCGCTCGTCCGTATCGACGTTTGAGTTGCTCGATCGGATCAACTTCCCTACTCAGTTCCGCCGTACCGAAGACACTCAGCATCGCCCACTGCGGGTAGTAGGCCACTGAGTCACGCAATCCCTTGAATCCATGGCGTCGTTGCCGCGCGAACTCATAGGGGGCGGTTGGGGTCCCCTGTGCTCGCAATGCCTCGTCTTCAGGAGGAATCTGATTCACCGAACGCATTTCAGCGGGAGTGCCCAGATCCGCCAGAGGATTGTGTTCTTCCAAACTTGCATTTGCTTCTTGATCGTGGTGCAGAGTCATCGTGCTCACCTCACCTTCGATTTTGAGGTTAAGCCGGATTTATGTGGAAAGCCATAGAGTTGTGTCGCGCTTGGGTCGCAACATCGGCTCATTGAGCAAGACAATCCGTAAATCCCCTGACAGGCTTCCCTGTGTGAACACTTTCGCCCTGAAAAGGCGGGGCCAGAGAACTGCGTCCTTGGCGCTGCCGTTGATATTCGGGCTGACTGCGCTCGTGGCATGTGCTGCTCCTCCGCTGCCAACAGCCATCACGAGCACGCCTTCAGCAGGCCAATCAGTTCCGGGCATTCCGCAGTCGACGAACGACCGTGGCAACAGCACGGCGATTACGTCGCTCACCGTTCCGGCGTCTGCCAAGTGCGTGCGTGATGACGGCACGCAGACCTGGATCGATGTCGCTTGGAAGATCAAGGGAACGGTGACCGGCGTGACGTGGACTCGCGACGGAACGGAGCTAGGCGACGGTTATGACGCCCAGGGTGCGCTTTCGCTTCCGTTCACCTGCGACGGCAAGAGCCATACCTTCGGACTGGTGGCGCAGGGAGTCGACTGGCCCAGCGACTACCAAGTCGCCAATGCGATTGTCCTGCCATGAATCGGAGGTCGGCGTGATCTGGATGTTCCTGCTCGCATTCCTTGCGATCCTCGCGGCGTGGAGGGGACGTAGCCGAAGATTGGTTCTGGTGCTGACTTTCATCGGAATGCTTGGCATCGCGGCAATCTTCCTTCATCTGCAATGGGGCAATCCTGGATTGGGATTGTGATGAATGTGATGCAACGGCTCAATGCACTCGGCGCGCTTGCGGCAGCCGCCGTTATTGGCGGCGCGATGTTCTTCGAGTTCAGCCAGGATCAAGAACCCTGTTCCTTTTGCATGATGATTCGCTTCTGCTTTACCGGCATTGCCTTGGGGGCGCTGCTGAACGTGCGGTGGGGAATTCGCGTCAGTCACTACGGGTTGATGCTCTTCAGCGCAGTTCTTGGCATCGTCATTTCGTTCTTCGACGTCGTTTCCTCGTACCCACCGATCAGCTCGTGGGGATCTACCCCCTTCATGGGTCTGCATCTTGCGTCGTGGGGGTTCATCGCCTTCGTTGCAGCTTCTGTGCTCATCGGTTTGATGCTGATGTTCGAGCGCCAATTCGCAGGGCAACCGAACTCGGATCGTGGCCTGCCACTGACTGGATCATGGTCGTGGCTCGCGCACGCTTCAGTTATTGTCCTCGGCTTGGTGACTTTGACAGACGTCGTGATCTCAACGCAGGTGTGCGGACTTGGATTCTGCGGCTGAGGCGGTTGGCGGGGATTTCGGAACTCAGGGGGCAGACTCGGCGATGCGTGCTGCGGCCATATCCCGCAGCAACTTGGTGTCGGGCTTCCAATCGACCGGCACCTGAATGGTCTTCTTGTTGACCTTAAAGTCGGTCAATCGCGGTGAGAATTCTTCGAGCACGTCCTTGCTCCACGGAGCCATCAAGATGTAGTTGGTCAGCACCGTCACGCCGAAGATGTACTGGCCATCGAGTTTCAACATCGGCTGGTTCCAGGCGATGACCAGTTCAGTCTTCGGGTACTTCGACTGAATCGCCTTGAAGATCGCGCGCACCGTCTTCTGCTTGGTTTCGTCGAAGGGCTCGAGGTACTGATCCAAGCTGTCGAAGCGACGTGTGGTCCTTGAACCTCGCGAAAACATCACCAGGGCGTTCGCGTGAGCCTGGCTGAAACCGTGATTCTCCTTGAGGAAGGCAATCTGCTCCGGGTACTTGCGATCCGTTATCTGGTCCATCTGCTCAAACCAGTACGACATCGGCTGCCCGTACTTCTTCTCGATCGCCGGAAAGTAATGCGAACGATCAGGATTGGTCGTCATAGCAGGATTCTAGGATCAACGGAGCATGGCAGGCGGCATACAGAATCGCATCTGTGTTTGACTCCACCGTTGGTTCGCTTGCTCGAGAGGGAGACTCATGGCTGAACAGCCCGCACGTGTCGATATGCGCGAGCACAATCGCGAGGTCGTAAAGCGCTATCGAGACGAGGGCATCTACGAGGACGGCGGCATGCCAGTCGTGGTGCTCACCACCACTGGTCGCGTCTCGGGCCAGCCGCGGACCACGCCCATCGCCGTGCAGCCCGACGGTGATCACTTGGTCGTGGTCGGGTCCATGGGAGGGCTCCCGAAGAACCCGCAGTGGTACGAGAACCTGAATGCAGAGCCGCACATCACAGTGGAGTACCGCGGGGATAAGTACTCGGCAATCGCCAGAACTGTTGAACCTGGCGCAGAGCGAGACCGCCTCTTCCAACTGATGGCCGAGGTGGTGACGGGCTTGCCGCGCTACCAGGTGCGCGCGGCAGACCATCGCGTCATCCCCATCGTGGTGATCGAGCGCGTCCAGGAAGCCGGTCACTAGCTGGAGCCGGACAACTGAGTCCGAGCATTCGGACCCGAGCAAGTCGACCCTGTGCTTGGCTAGTGCGCATCAGGATTCACCTGGGCCAGTCACCATTTCCCGGAGGTACACCATGGCTCTGCCAGCCGATACGCAAATCGTTTCCGTCGATGATCACGTCGTCGAACACCCGCGGGTGTTCTTGGATCGTCTCCCTGCCAAGTACGCCGATGCAGCTCCTCGCATCGAGAACATCGAGGGTGCTGACTGGTGGATCTATGAAGGCCAGAAGGCATCGAACTTCGCGACGAATGCAGTCGCGGGCAAGCCTCATAAGGAGTTCGGTCAGGAGCCTCGCAGCTATTCCGACATGCTCCTTGGGTGCTACCAGATTGAAGATCGCATCAAGGACATGGATATTGAGGGCATCCACGCACAATTGTGTTTCCCGACCTTTGCGGGCTTCGCTGGAAGCGCGCTTGCCCAGTCGAAGGACTTCAAGCTCGCGGAACTGGTGATTCAGGCCTATAACGACTTCATCATTGATGAATGGTGTGCTCCATATCCGGATCGACAGATCCCACTGATGCTGGTCCCGTATTGGGATGTTGAGGCCACGGTCAGGGAGATCAACCGGACAGCTGCAAAGGGTGCCAAGAGCATTACCTTCCCTGAGCTTCCAGATCGCATTGGCTTGCCTTCCTGGCACACCACGCATTGGGATCCAGTTCTGGCTGCCTGCCAAGAGGCAAATCTGCCGCTGTCACTTCACTTCGGCAGTGGTGGCTTCCCGCTCGTCTCGGATGAAGGCCGCACCAGCAACTTCACTGTCGGCATCTCACTGTTCGGCCTGAACTCGGCCAGCGCGCTCGCGGAACTGCTGCTCTCTCCGGTCTTCCACAAGTTCCCAGGCGTGAAAATGGCCTTGTCTGAGGGCGGCATCGGATGGATGCCTTACATGTTGGAACGCATTGACTACGTCTGGGATCGTCACCGTTGGTACAACGATGTCAACCGCGAGATCAAGCCTTCAGATCTGTTCAAGGATCATGTCTACGGCTGCTTCATCGTTGACGAAGCTGGTGTCCGCAACCGCGATCTCATCGGCGTCGACAACATCATGTTTGAGAGCGACTACCCGCACTCCGACAGCAACTGGCCACACACGCGCAAGCTGCTCGAAGCCACGATGACTGACGTGCCTGACGATGAAGCGCAGAAGATCACTGAGTGGAATGCACGCAAGCTCTACAACTTCCCGCGAGCCGCTCAGTAGGCAACTTCGAACAACAAAGTGAGCCCCAGTCCTGCTTGCCAGGGCTGGGGCTCACTCATGGCTGATCAATGCCATCCGCTGACTAGCTTCTGGATCCTTGAGCTGCCAAGCTCGCGAGCATGGGGGTCGAGTCCGCGCGTTTCACACGCGCAAATCTGACTCCCGCCGAGATTGAAGAGATGTTGGTGGTCGACCGCCTCGCTGACGAACTCGCCGAGTATCTCGAGGCAAGCGCTGATCGCATTGGTGTTGCTCACGTCCATGGAGCACAAAGTGGCGCGATTCAGTCGATCGTGGCGGACTTGTTGCGAAACAAATTGGGATTTGGTGAAGAAATTGTCTTAACGCCGGAGGACGGATTTGTCACTCGCGCTCGTCCAGACTTCTTCTATCGCATCTCCAACAATCGCGGAATCCTCGCCGAAGTTGAGCGGGGCGGCACGGTCAATAACAATCATGACCTCAAGGACCTATGGAAAGCGCATATCTCGCCAGATTCTCAGCATCTGTTCCTGGTCGTTCCGAATGCAAACTGGAGTGCGGCCGGTGGTGTCCGCGAGCGGCCGTTCGTTCGAGTCAGGAATCGCCTGGCGGCTTTCTTCGGAGACCCACGACGCGAAATCGACGTTGTCAGCCTCCACATATTCAGTTACGGCCACCTCGATCACTCGAGCTAGCTGCTAGGACGTCTAAGCTTGAAAGTGCCTGAAGGATTTGCGCTCGCCATCAATGATCCGGATGCGGTGGTTGGTGACCTGGCCGTAGGCCAGTGCGCGTCGCGAGTCACAGCATGGACCCAACTCGACGCTAATCTTTGCCGACGGGACAATCGAGGCGAGGCGTGATGGCGTATTTCCTGAGTTCCTGGATCGTGCTGGCTATCGGCGCCATCATTCATATTCTCGTTGACCGCGTGCCCAACAGGCGTACGAAGCATCGGGTCGTCGAACTGCTGCTGTTGTGGTTGCTGGTGACGACCGGAGTCTTCGGACTTGTTGGTGCAACGAGTCATGTGAGCGGCATCTCCGGCGAGGTTGCTCAGCAGATCGGCTATGCACCTTCTATGTTCCAGTGGGAAGTTGGTTGGGGGGACTTCGCCCTCTGTGTGCTGCTCATTGCTTGTGCCTGGCAACGATTCCGCGGGACCTGGATGACCGCTGCGGTGGTCGTCCTGACGATCCAATACGGCGGCGACGCGATTGGTCACATCATGGAGTACGTAGCTCATGACAACACAGCGCCATCGAATGTGTGGGCAATTCCATCGGACATCTTGCAGCCGTTGATTGCGATCATCTTGTTGGTGATCTACCGAGCAGGAGCGAAGAATGAAACGGGGCCGACCCTCGCACCCGCGTCTGCGTGACGATTGGGCGCAAGTTTTCGGCGAATGCAATTCCCGCAAATCTCAGGGGATAGGTATAGGGGAAGAGTCGTTGTGTGCCAACGGGTCTCAGTGGTGCCAGGGACTAGATCGACTAGTCGACATTCCGAATTTTCAGTCGCTTGGAACGCTTGCACCGTTCTGCGGCAGGGGTGGACGGCCTGATCCTTCTCCCGGACAATCGCCACGACACAGGAAGGAGGCGCCCGCATGGGAGTACTCGAGGGCAAGACCGTCGTCATCACTGGAGCAGGTCGCGGTATCGGGCGCGCTATCGCTTTGGACTCGGCAGCGGAGGGCGCCAACGTGGTCGTCGCGGATTACGGCGTCGGACTTGATGGAACCTCGCCGACTTCCGAGGTGGCCTCCGCGGTCGTGCGTGAGATCGAGCAGTTGGGCGGCTCCGCGATCGCGGTCAGTGAATCAGTCACCTCGATGACCGGCGCGCAGATGATCGTGCGGTCAGCGGTCGAGGCCTTCGGCGGCTTGGATGGCGTGGTCTGCTGCGCGGGCGTGCTGCGCCACCGGCCTTTCCTGGAGATGTCCGAGGACGACTTCTCCTTCGTGGTCGACACGCACCTCAAGGGTCACTTCACAGTCTTCCGAGCTGCCGCAGCGCAGGCTGTTACTGCAGGGCGCCCGGTGTCGATGGTCGCGATCTCCTCCGGCTACCTGCAAGGTGATCCTGTGCGCGCCAACTACCGCGCTGCGAAGGCAGGCGTCGTGGCGCTCATGAAGAGTGTGGCCATGGCCGGGGAGGGCGGCTCTTTCCGCTGCAACGCCATCGCCCCGGTCGCCAACACGCGCATGACCGAAGCGTCGAACATGATCATGAAGGGCGGACCAGAGGACATCGCACCGATGGCGGTCTACCTCATGTCGGCCGCATCAGAGCCACTAAATGGCCAGATCTTCACCGTGGACGCTGACCGCATCGCAACGTGGCAGGACCCGGTCGAGAAGCGCATGGTGTTCGCGGCCTCGCGTTG